>NZ_JBJLSE010000041.1:0-32840 GCF_050871845.1 Kineococcus arenarius subsp. arenarius | reverse complement strand
CCCCCCCCGCCCCCCCCCCCCCCCCCCCCCCCCCCCCCCCCCCCCCCCCCCCCCCCCCCCCCCCCCCCGCGGCGGGGGGGGGGGATGGGGCGGGCTAGGCTCGGGGCATGGCGGCTGAGGTGCACGAGGGCATCCACGGCGTCCCGATGTCCTGGGAGGACTACCGCGCGCTGGGCGACGACGTCCGCGGTGAGTACGTGGACGGGGCGTTCATCCCGCGCGGCGTGGTGACGGGGCGGCACCAGCGGATCGCCCGGCGGCTGGCGAACGTGCTGGAGAGCGGCACCGGGCACCAGGTCCACGACGCGTGGGGCTGGAAACCGGGAGCCGACAAGTACGAGCCGGACGTGATGGTGATCGACGCCGACGCCGCCGTGGACGAGGAGGCCCAGTACTGGGACGGCCCGGTGCTGCTGTGCGTCGAGGTGCTCTCCCCGTCGAACCAGTCGAAGGACTGGGTGCGCAACACCGCCAAGTACGCCCGCCACGGCTGCCCCGAGTACTGGATCGTCTCCCCCTGGGACCACACCGTCTACGTGCACCGCCTCGTCGACGGCGCCTACGAGCTGGACCGGGCCCTGTCCGAGGGGGCCGTCGAGCTGGAGCGCTGGGGGATCGTCCTGGACGTCGGGGCGCTGTTCGCCTGACGCGGGCGTGCCCGGTGCGCACCGGGCACGCCCGCGCATCGGCGATCCTGGTGGTGTGAGCACGACGACCCCGCTCGGTACCCCGCACTCCTCCCACTGGGGGGCGTTCACCGCCACCACCGGCGCCGACGGCCGCGTCACCGTGCAGCCCCACCCCGACGACCCGGACCCCTCGCCGCTGCTGGGCAACGTCCCCGTCGCCGCCACGCCCACCGCCCGCGTGCTGCGCCCGCACGTGCGCCGCGGCTGGTGGGAGGACGGCCCCGGCCCGGACGAGCGCCGCGGCGAGGACGAGTTCATCGCCGTCGGCTGGGACGAGGTGCTGGACCGCCTCGCCGCGGAGTACCGCCGGGTCCTGGACGAGCACGGGCCCACGGCCGTGTTCGCCGGTTCCTACGGGTGGGCCAGCGCCGGGCGCTTCCACCACGCGCAGAGCCAGGTCCACCGCTTCTCGCACTGCCTCGGCGGTGCCGTGCGCTCCTCCTGGACGTACAGCCACGGCGTCGGCGAGGTCCTCATGCCGCACGTCGTCGGCAGCCAGGAACCCCTGATCTCACCCACCGCCCTGTCCAGCGTCGAGGCGCACACCGACCTCGTCCTCGCCTTCGGCGGGCTGCCCGCGAAGAACTCCGAGGTCGCCAGCGGCGGCATCAGCCGCCACGAGATCGCCGGCCGGCTGCGCGGCGCGAAGGCCCGCGGGGCGCAGTTCGTGCTCGTCTCCCCGCTGCGCGACGACCTCGCCGCCGAGCTGGACGCGCAGTGGATCGCCCCCGTGCCCGGCACCGACGCCGCGCTGCTGCTGGCGATGTGCCGGGTGCTGGTGCAGGAGGGCCTGCACGACCCGGGGTTCCTGGAGCGCTGCTGCTCCGGCACCGAGGAGTTCCTCGCGTCCCTCGACGGCGCCGACGACGGGGTGGTGAAGACCCCCGAGTGGGCCGAGGCGATCACGCAGGTGCCCGCCGGGACGATCCGGGAGCTGGCCCGCCGCGCCGCCGCCGGACGCACCATGGTCACCGTCAGCTGGTCCGTGGCGCGCACCCGCTTCGGCGAGCAGCCGCTGTGGGCGGCCGTCGCGTTCGCCTGCCTGCTGGGGCAGATCGGCCTGCCCGGCGGGGGGTTCGGCCACGGCTACGCCTCCACCGGCGGCGTGGGGCGCCGCTCCGGCCACTACCCGCTGCCCACGCTGCCGCAGTTCGCCGACCCGCTGCGCGTGCGCATCCCCGTCGCCCGCATCGCCGACGCGCTGCTGCACCCCGGCGAGCCGTACGAGGTCGACGGCCGGCGCGAGGTCTACCCGCACCTGCGCCTGGTGCACTGGGCCGGCGGCAACCCCTTCCACCACCACCAGGACCTGCAACGGCTGCGCCGCGCGTTCCGGGCCGCCGAGACCGTCGTCGTGCACGAGCCGTTCTGGACGACGACCGCCCGCCACGCCGACGTCGTCCTGGCCACCACCACCACCCTGGAGCGCGAGGACGTCGGCGCCGCCCGCTACGACGACCGCCTCATCCACATGGGGCGGGTGCACGAACCCCTGGGCGAGGCCCGCGACGACTACGCGGTGCTGTCCGCGCTGGCCGAGCGCCTGGGCGCCGGCGAGCGGTTCACCGAGGGCCGCACCGCGCAGCAGTGGGTGGAGCACCTGTACGAGCAGTGGCGCACCGGGCCGGCCGCCCGCGCCGGGATCACCGCGCCCCCCTACCCGGAGTTCCGCGCGGCGGGGGAGTTCCCGCTGCCCGACGAACCGCAGGAGAAGGTGATGTTCGCCTCCTTCCGCGCCGACCCCGCCCGGTTCCCGCTGCGCACCCCGAGCGGGCGCATCGAGCTGCACTCGCCGACCGTGGCGGGCTTCGGCTACGACGACTGCCCCGGCCACCCCGTCCACCTGCCCGCCGACGAGGCGCCCGACGAGGAGTTCCCCCTGCACCTGGTGGCGAACAACCCCGCCACCCGCCTGCACAGCCAGCTGGACCACGGCGCGCACTCGCAGGCAGGCAAGGTCGCCGGGCGCGAACCGGTGCGGCTGCACCCCGACGACGCCGCCGCGCGGGGCCTGGCCGACGGCCAGGTCGTCGTGGTGCGCAGCCGGCGCGGCAGCTGCCTGGGCGGGCTGGTGGTCTCCGACGCGGTGCGCCGCGGCGTGGTGCAGATGTCCACCGGTGCCTGGTGGGACCCCGTCGCCGGCGCGGCGGCGGGCGTCACCTGCGGCTACGGCAACGTCAACGTCCTGACCCGTGACGTGGGTTCCTCCCGCCTCGCGCAGGCCTGCACCGGCCAGCACGCCGCGGTGCAGGTCGCCGCCCACGCCGGCCCCGTGCCGCGGGTGACGGTCTTCGACCAGCCGGGGTCCGCGGACCCCGCCTGAACCGGTCGCGGGTCGCCGGCCGGATTCACCCGTTCGGCCCACCGCGTGAGGCATCATGGGACCCCCATCCCGGTGCTGGACGCACCGCCGAGGCGCGGAGGTGCCACAGGTGACCGAGGGCTGGCCGGACGACAGGCTGACCTCCGCCTCCGACGTGCCCTCGGTGCTCCGGCACCGCGCGGGGCCGCCGGGGGACCTCGACCGCTACGAGCTGCTCGGCCGGGCCGACAGCGTCGAAGAGGCGTGGCACGTCCTGGACCACCGCGCACCGTCGGGGGAGGCGCTGTTCACCCTCGTCGTCCTGCGCCCGGCGGAGCCCGCCGCGGAACCGGAGCCCGGCGCGGAGGCCGCGCAACAGCTGTGGCGCGAGCGCGCCGCCGGGCTGAGCCGCGTGCGGCACGAGCGCGTGGCCGCGGTCGTCGGCACCTTCAGCGGCCCCGCCCCGCACGCGCCGGGCCACGCCGCGGCGGACGGCCCCCGCTGGGACTACGCCGTCCTGGAGCAGGCGCCCGGTCGCTCCGTGGCCGACTGGCTGCACGACGACCCGGGCGCCGGCGTCGAGGAACGCTTCGCGGTGCTGGCCGCCACCGCCGGCGTCCTGCAGGAGCTGCACCGCGGCACCGAGAACTCCCCGCCGCTCGTGCACGGCGACATCACCCCCCGCACGGTGCGCCTGGGGGGCTTCTTCCCCGGCGACGGCGTGCGCCTGGCCGCCCCGGGCCTGGCCGGCCGGCGCCACGACGCCCCGCACCGCTCCGCGGCCGTCTACACCGCGCCGGAGGTGCGCTCGGGCGCCCTGCCGTCCTCGGCGAGCGACGTGTTCGGCTTCGCCGCCACCGCCGTGTTCGTCCTGACCGGGCAACCGCCCGCCGCGGACCCCACCGGCGCCCTCGACCCGCACCTGGTGCGCCGCCAGCTCGCCGCGTCACCGCACACCGCCGCGCACCCGCACACGGCCGAGCTGCTGCTGCAGGGCCTGTCCCCCGACCCGCGCGAGCGGCCCGACCGCCTGCCCGGCTGGGTCAACACCATGCGCGCGCTCGTGGCGCCGGACCCGGTGCCGCGCGAGCCGGACGGCTGGGAGCTGCCCGCCCCCGCGCCGGCCGCCGCGCCGCGGGCTCCGCGGGTGCGCACGCTGCCCCGGCGTCCCGTCGCGGTGGTGGTCGGTGCGCTGGTGCTCGCCAGCGCGGGCACGGCCATCGCGATCACCGCCGTGCAGCAGGGCCGGCTGGAGGAGGTGCCCAACCCCGTCGCCATCGTGCAGCCGCGGCCCACCGGCGTGCTGCCCACCTCGGCACCGGTCGCGCCCGCGCCCGCCACGCAGGACCCGGACGCCGGCACGAGCCCCGCCGAGGACGGCGCCGAGGACCCCTCGCGGGAACCCGTCGCGACCGGCCGGACGCCCGCCCGCACCGCCACCGCCCCGGCGGGTGGTTCCGGCGCCTCCTCCGCACCGGCGTCGCCCCCCGCGAGCACGCCCCCCGGCGCCTCCGCCACGCAGCCGGTCACCGTGCCGAGCTCGCCCGGGTCCACCGTGCCGCCGGCGGCGCAGGAGCCGGCCGCACCGCCCGCACCGTCGAGCACGCCGCCACCGGTCGCGGTGCCTCCCGCGCCCACGGTCCCGCCGTCGAGCACGCCGCCACCGGTCACGGTGCCTCCCGCGCCCACGGTCCCGCCGGTGCCCGTGCCGCCACCGGTCACGGTGAGCCCGACGTCCCCGAGCCCGACGTCCTCCAGCCCGACCTCCTCGAGCACGACGTCGACGGCCGCGCCGAGCGGTTCCGCACCGGCCCCCGCCCCGCCCGCGCCGGTCACCCCCGGCGGCTTCGCCCCCGACCCGCTGCCGGAGGCGGCACCGTCCGCGGCGACGCCCTGAGCCGGCCGGTCCAGCGGGCCGCGGCGGCCCCCGCGGCGGCCCGGTCCCTCGAGCGCGCCAGCGCCAGCGCCGCGTAGCCCGCGCCCAGCGCGACGGCCACGCCACCCAGCCGCCCGTCCGGCGGCACCAGCAGCACCGCCGCCGCGCAGGCCAGGCAGTAGCTGACGTTGAAGACGAGGTCGTAGGCGGTGAACACCCGGCCGCGGTAGGCGTCGTCGACGCTGCGCTGCACGACGGTGTCCACGCCGATCTTCGCGCCCTGCCCGCCCAGGCCCAGGGCGGCGGCGGCCACGGCCAGCACCGCCGGCGACGTGCTCAGCCCCACCACCACCTGCCCGGCGCCGGCCACCAGCAGGCACAGCGAGATCCAGGCGCGCACCCGCCCCCCGCGCGCCCCCCACGGGGCCAGGACGGCCGCCAGGCCCGAACCGGCGGCCACCGCGCTCAGCAGCACGCCCAGCGCAGCCAGTCCCGCGGCGGGGTCCCCGCCCGTCAGCGTGGTGCGGCACAGCACGACCACCGCCACCGTCGTCAGGCCGAACGCCCACCGGTGCCAGGCCACCACGCCCAGCGCGGCCGCCGCGGCCCGCCGCTCACCCAGGTGCGCCACGCCGTCGAGCACGTCGCGCGCGCTGGCGCGCAGCACCCGCCCGGCCGTGCGGCCCAGCGCGGGCGCGGTGACGGGGGAGGGGCCGGCGGGTGCCCTCCCGGGCTCCGGGCCGAGCAGGCCGCGCGGGAAGCGCAGGGCCAGCGCACCGGCCACCAGGTACCCGCCGGCGGCGGCCAGCAGCGCCGCCGCGTCCGCGCCGCCACCCGTGCCGGCCGCCGCGGTCAGCGCCACCGTGAGCGCCGCCCCCGCTCCGGCGGCGACCGTGCCCGCGCTGGGGGTGACCGCGTTGGCCAGCACCAGCCGGTCGGGGGCCACCACCCGCGGCAGCGCGGCCGACAGCCCCGCCAGCAGCGCCCGGTTCACCGACAGCACCGCCAGCGCCAGGGCCCCCACCGCGACGTCGCCGGCACCGCGGGCCAGGGCCAGCGCTGCGCCCACCGCCAGCACCGCACGCAGCAGGTTGCCCAGCCCCAACACCGAGCGCCGCGGCCGGCGGTCCAGCAGCACCCCCGCCCACGGCCCCACCACGGTGAACGGCAGCAGCAGCACCGCGGAGGCGAGCGCCACCTGCGCGGGAGTGGCCTGCCGCTCGGGGGAGAAGAAGAACAAGGACGCCAGCCCCGCCTGGAAGGCCCCGTCGGCGGCCTGCCCGGCCAGCCGCACCCCCAGCAGGTGGCGGTAGCGCCGGGTGCGGGTCAGCTGCGCCAGCTCTGCGAGCACTCCCGGCTGCGGCACGCGACCACGCTACGGGCAGCGCCGCCCGGCGGTGGAGGTCTCGTGCACAGCCGGCGGGGGTCCCCGGCCTGGCGGGTGGCGCCCCGGGCGGCGCGCATACTGGGACGGCCGGTGGGTGGGGGCCCGGGCACGGACCCGGCCCCGCTGAAGATCCGGCCGGCGCCTGCCGATGCACCGGCAGCGCCCCCGCGCCGCGGTGCGAGCCCGGCTCGCCCCGCACCCCGACGCCCGGAGGACCAGACCGCAGTGGCTGCACGTCGTCCCGCCCCCGCCCCCTCGTCCCGCCGCCCGCAGCGCCACCCGCGGCGCCGGGGCCGGCGCGTGCTCGCGTGGCTGGGCGGGCTGTTCGTCGCCGGCGTCGTCCTCGGCGTGGCCGGCTTCGCCACCGCGTACGCGCTGGTGGACGTGCCCGACCCCAACGAGCTGGCCGACGCCCAGACCAGCACCGTGTACTACTCCGACGGCACCACGCCCATCGGCACCTTCGCCGAGGTCAACCGGCAGGACGTGGACATCGAGCAGGTGCCGGAGGTCGTGCAGCACGCCGTCCTGGCCGCGGAGGACCGCTCCTTCTACGAGAACCGCGGCGTCTCGCCCAGCGGCATCGTCCGCGCGCTGTGGAGCAACGTCAGCGACGGCACCCAGCAGGGCGGCTCGACGATCACCCAGCAGTACGTGAAGAACTACTACCTGTCCTCCGAGCAGACGTACACGCGCAAGCTCAAGGAGTTCTTCATCGCGCTGAAGATCGACCAGCAGCAGACCAAGGCGGAGACGCTCGAGGACTACCTCAACACCGTCTACTTCGGCCGCGCCGCCTACGGCATCCAGGCCGCCGCGCAGGCGTACTTCGGCGTGGACGTGGAGCAGCTGAACGCCTCCCAGGGCGCCCTGCTGGCCGCCGTGCTGAAGGCGCCGAGCAACTACGACCCGCACAACGACGCCGAGGCCGCCGCCCAGCGCGTCGACTACGTCCTGGACGGCATGGTCGAGGAGGGCTGGATCACCGCCGAGGAGCGCGCCGCGGCGGGGCTGCCGGAGACGGTGGAGGACACCGACGACAACGAGCTCGCCGGTCCCGAGGGCTACCTGCTGGACACCGTCAAGCGGGAGCTGACCGGCAGCACCGTCGGACTCACCGAGGAGGAGGTCGAGCGCGGCGGCCTGAGCATCGTCACCACCTTCGACGCGCAGGCGCAGGCCGCGGCCGTCGAGGCCGTGCAGGACCGGCTGCCCGACGAGCTGCCCGAGGGCTTCCACGCCGCCCTGTCCGCGATCGACCCCGCCACCGGTGGCGTGGTCGCCATGTACGCCGGGGCGGACTACCTGGAGCGCCAGCGCAACGCCGTCACCCAGGACACCGCCCAGGCCGGCTCCACCTTCAAGCCGTTCACCCTGGTGGCGGCCCTGGAGGAGGGCACCTCGCTGCGCAGCACGTACAGCGGCGCGAGCCCGATCACCGTGGACGGCTGGAAGGTCTCCAACTTCGGCGGCTCCTCCTACGGGCGCATCAACCTGCTCACCGCGACGGCGAACTCGGTGAACACCGTGTACGCCCAGCTCAACGAGGAGGTCGGCCCCGAGGCCACCCGCGACGTCGCGATCCGCGCCGGCTACCCGGCGGACACGGCCGGCCTGGCCGACGAGGACACCACCATCTCCAACGTGCTGGGCACCGCCTCCCCGCACCCCATCGACGTCACCCAGGCCTACGCGACCTTCGCGGCGCAGGGCGTGCGCACCCAGTGGCACACCATCGTCAGCGTCACCGACGCCGACGGCACCCGCACCTACACCGCCTCCCCGGCGCAGGAGCGCGTCTTCTCCGAGGACGTCGCCGCTGACGCCACCTACGCCATGCAGCAGGTCGTGCAGCAGGGCAGCGGCCGCTACGCGCGCAACCTGGGCCGCCCCGCCGCCGGCAAGACCGGCACCTCCTCCAGCAACAAGTCCGCCTGGTTCGCCGGCTACACCCCGCAGCTGGCGGCGTCCGTGGCGCTGTACCAGTCAGGCCCGAACGGCGAGGCGCAGTCGCTGGACCTGGGCGGCGGCGAGGTCACCGGCGGCTCGTACCCGGTGCGGATCTGGACCGACTTCATGGAGGCCGCGCTGGAGGGCACCGAGGAGCAGGACTTCCCCGACCCCGCCTACGTGGGCTCCTCGCGCGGCTCGTCCTCCTCCTCCTCCTCGCGCAGCTCCTCCGGCTCCTCCTCGACGGCCACCCGCAGCTCGAGCCCCACCGCCACGCAGTCGCCCACCAGCACGGAGACCGCCTCCCCCACGGAGAGCGCCTCGCCCACGGGCACCGCCACGGCGACCTCCACCTCCAGCCCGAGCGCCACCTCCCGGCCCACCACCGCGGGCCCCAGCGCCACCAGCACCTCCGGCACCGGGGACGGCGGCGCCGACGAGGAGAGCGAGGACGCCGCCGCCCGGGAGGAGGAGGACGCGGCCGCCACCTCCACACCGAGCGCCGCCGCCGCGCAGTAGCCGCAGGGGCAGCGCCGGATGGGCCAAGCTGCTGCCGTGAGCACCGGCACCCCCGCACCCCCGCCCGCCGGCACCGGCAGCCCCGGACCCCGCGCCGCCGAGCCCGTCCCGCCCCTGCCGCCCACCGCCGCCGACCCGGTGGCACGCGCGGCCAGCGAGGTGATCGGCGGGCCCGCCGGCCGGCGCCTGGCCCCGCACGCCCCCTGGTGGGCGCGGCCCCTGCCGGTGCTGGTGGCGCTGACCACGGTGCTGGTGGCCGTGGGCGCCGCGAGCAAGCACCACTGCCGCGCACGGGGCTGGAGCACCCCCGACCAGTTCGTGCACGCCTGCTACTCCGACCTGCCGGTCGTGTACACGTCCTCGGGGCTGTCGCAGGGCCTGGGCCCGTACGGCGACGGGGTGTCGCTGGGGCAGCCCCCGCTCACGGCCGCGCTGGCCTGGCTCATCGGCCTGGTGGCGCCGCGGGGCACCGGCGCCGACGCCCAGCGCGCCTACTTCGACGCCGGCGCCGTGGTCCTGCTGGTCGCCGCGCTGGTCACCGTGGTCGCCGTGGCGCTGGCGGCGGGCCGCCGCCGCAGCTGGGACGCGCTCCTGGTGGCGCTCAGCCCCCTGCTGGCCCTGTCGGGCCTGGTGTCCCTCGACCTGGCCGGGGTCGCGCTGGCCAGCGCGGGCCTGGCGCTGTGGGCGCGCCGGCACCCCCTGGCCGCGGGACTGGTGCTGGGGCTGGCCGTCGCGGCCCGCACCTACCCGGTGCTGCTGCTGGTCGCGCTGGCCCTGCTGGCCCTGCGCGCGGGCCGCTGGCGCGCGGCCGGCACGACGCTGGCCGCCGCCGCGGCGGCCTGGGCGGCGGTGAACGCCCCCTTCGCGCTGGCGAGCGCGCAGGAGTGGAGCGCGTACCTGCGCGACGTCCCCGGGCGGTCCGCCGGGTACGGGTCGCCGTGGCTGCTGCCGCAGCTGCTGGAGCGGGCCGCCGGTTCCAGCGACGCCGCGGGGCTGCCCGCTTCGGCCGTGACGGCGATCGCGCTGTGCACCGGGTTCGCGTGGCTGCTGCTGGTGGGGCTGCTGGTGCTGTGGGCGCCGCGCCGGCCGCGCCTGCCGCAGGTGGCGTTCCTGCTGGTGGCCGGCTCCTGCCTGCTGGGCCCGGCGTTCCCCGTGCAGGCCTCGCTGTGGCTGGCGCCGCTGGCGGCGCTGGCGCTGCCCCGCTGGCGCGACCACCTGCTGTGGTGGGCGGCCGAGGCGGCGTACTTCGCCGGGGTGTGGCTGTTCATCGCCGGGCAGAGCACCCCGGAGCGGGCGCTGCCCCCGGAGCTGTACGCGGTCCTGCTGCTGCTGCGCCTGGCCGCCCTGGCCCACCTGGTCCTCGCCGTGCTGCGCCAGGTGCGCTCGCCGTGGCGGGACGCGGTGCGCTCGGAGGGCCTGGACGACCCGGCCGGCGGCGACCTCGACCGGGCCCCGGACTCGCTGGTCGTGCGGGTGGCGTGAGCGCTCCCGCGGTGTCCCCAGGCAGGTCGCGGGCCGGCCGGGAGCGGCCCCGCTGTGGACGGCCCCGCCGCCGGGCGCTGCGTGCGGAACGGTGGGACGCCGAGGGGCCGGTAGACTGCTGGGGTTCTGCGCCCGCTGGTCGGGCGTGGACGACGCACCGAGACCCTCCTGCCACGGAGAGACCGTGGCCGCCTGAGACCGAAGGAGGTGGGGAATGAGCGCGCGTCAGTACGAGCTCATGGTGATCCTCGACGCGGAGCTGGAGGAGCGCACGGTCGGCCCGTCGCTCGACCGGTTCCTCAACGTGGTCCGCCAGGGTGGTGGCGAGGTCGGCAAGGTCGACATCTGGGGTCGCCGCCGCATGGCCTACGACATCAAGAAGAAGTCCGAGGGCATCTACGCCGTCGTCGAGCTGAACGCCACGCCCGCCGTGGTGCAGGAGCTCGACCGGCAGCTGAACCTCAACGAGGCGGTGCTGCGGACGAAGCTGCTCCGCGCCGAGGCCGCCTGATGGCGGGGGAGACCGTCATCACGCTGGTCGGGAACCTGACCAACGACCCCGAGCTGCGCTTCACCCCGTCCGGGGCTGCGGTGGCCAACTTCACGGTCGCCTCCACCCCCCGCACGTTCGACCGCCAGTCGAACGAGTGGAAGGACGGCGAGACGCTGTTCATGCGCTGCGCCATCTGGCGCGAGGCGGCCGAGAACGTCGCCGAGTCCCTCACGCGCGGCACCCGGGTGGTCGTCACCGGCCGCCTGCAGTCGCGCACCTTCGACACGAAGGAGGGCGAGAAGCGCACCGTCATCGAGATGCAGGTCGACGAGATCGGCCCCTCGCTGCGCTACGCCACCGCGAAGGTCACCCGGGCCTCCCGCGGCGGGGGCGGCGGTGGCGGCTTCGGCGGCGGCGGCAACTCCGGCGGCGGCTTCGGCGGCGGGGGCAACCCCGGCGGCGGTGGCGGCGGTGGCTGGGGCGCGAGCTCCGGCGGCGGCCAGCAGCAGCAGGACGACCCCTGGGCCACCGGCCCCTCGCAGGGGTCCGGCGGCGGCTGGGGCGGCGCGTCCAACGACGACCCGCCGTTCTGACGGGCAGTCCCCCGCAGCACTCCTCCAGGCCCCCCGGGGCCTGACCCTCGGTGCGTCGCGACCCCCGTCGCGGCCCGCCGAGCACCACGAACGACGTCATCCCGGGCCTGAACCCCCGGGCTCTCACGAGAGGGGAGCACCACGATGGCCAAGGTGCCCGTGCGCAAGCCCAAGAAGAAGCAGAACCCGCTCAAGGCAGCCAAGATCGAGAGCGTCGACTACAAGGACACCGCTCTGCTGCGCAAGTTCATCTCCGACCGCGGCAAGATCCGCGCGCGTCGGGTGACGGGCGTGTCCGTTCAGGAGCAGCGTCAGATCGCCAAGGCGATCAAGAACGCTCGCGAGATGGCGCTGCTGCCCTACAGCAGCTCCGCCCGCTGAGGAGGAGGGACGAGATGAAGCTCATCCTCACCCACGAGGTCTCCGGCCTCGGCACGCCCGGCGACGTCGTGGAGGTCAAGGACGGCTACGGCCGCAACTACCTCCTGCCGCGCAACCTGGCCACGCCGTGGACCAAGGGCGGCGAGAAGCAGGTCGAGTCGATCCGCAAGGCTCGCAAGACCCGCGAGATCGCCACCCTGGACGAGGCGAAGTCCGTCAAGCAGTCGCTCGAGTCGCGCACGGTGGCGTACGTCGCCCGCGCCGGCCAGGGCGGCCGCCTGTTCGGCGCCGTCACCCCGGCCGACGTCGCGCAGGCCGTGACCGCCGCCGGTGGTCCCGCGGTCGACAAGCGCAAGATCGAGCTGACCCAGCCGATCCGCACCGTCGGCGTGCACAAGGCGCTCGTGCGCCTGCACCCCGACGTCTCGGCGACCGTCACCATCGACGTCGTCGCAGCCCAGGGCTGAGCGGCTCACCACCGCGCACGAGGGGCCGGCCGCGCACCGCGCGGCCGGCCCCTCGTGCTCCCCCGGCCCTGCGCCGAACGGGTGCCCACCCGTGCAGGGGGCCGCCGGGGGCGCCGATGCCCCGGACGTGCGCGCGCCCGACCTGACCACCCTCACCCTGCGGGCCCACTGCGTGGCGGCCCCGCTGCTCGTCGTGCTGTGCGTGAGCCTGCCGGACGGGCTGCCGCGCGCCGGCGTCTACGCCTTCACCGGCCTCGCCTGCACCGCGCTCGTCGCCCTCGGCACCCACCGGCACCGCCCCCGCGACGCCACCGGGTGGTGGTTCGTCGCCGCCGGGGTGGGGGCCTGGACGCTCGGCGACCTCGTGTACAGCTACCTCGAGCTGGTCGTCGGCGTCGAACCGTTCCCCTCGGTGGCCGACGCCTTCTACCTGGCCGCCTACCCCCTGCTGGCGCTGGGCCTGCGCTCGTTCGTGCGTTCCCGCACCGGCGACGGCGACCGCGAGGGCGTCATCGACACCGCCATCATCACCATCGGCTTCGTGCTGCTGAGCTGGATCTTCCTGCTGCAGCCCACCCTGGCCGACGGCAGCGCCTCCGTGCCGACCCGCGTGCTGGCCGCCCTCTACCCCGTGGGCGACGTCCTGCTGCTGGCGCTGCTGGTGCGTCTGCTCACCTCCAGCGGCGCCCGCACCGCAGCCTTCCGCCTCCTGGGCGCCGGCGTGGTGCTCATGCTCGTCGCCGACAGCGTCTACCAGGTGCAGAGCCTCGCCGGCTCCTACTCGCCCGTCCTCGACGCCGGCTGGCTCGCCTCGTACGCGTGCATCGCCGCCGCCGCGCTGCACCCGTCCATGCGCCGCCTGACCGAGGTCGGGCCGACCACCGGTGTGGAGTTCAGCCGCGGTCGCCTCCTGGCGCTGATGCTCGCCAGCCTGCTCTCGCCCGGCACCATGCTGCTGCAGCTGGCCCTGGGCCTCTCCCCGGAGCCGTGGGCGGTCGGCCTCAGCTCCGTGGTCCTCTTCGTGCTCGTCGTGCTGCGCATGTCCGGGCTGCTCACGCGCGTCCGGGAGCAGTCCGAGCAGCTCGCGGCGCTCGCCCGCACCGACGCCCTCACCGGCCTGCCCAACCGCCGCAGCGGCGACGCCGAGCTGCACCGGCTGCAGCAGGCGGCGCTGGCCGAGGGGCAGCCCCTGGCGGTCGCGGTGCTCGACCTGGACCGCTTCAAGAGCTTCAACGACACCTTCGGCCACCCCGCCGGGGACCGGCTGCTGTCGCAGGCCGCCCTCGCCTGGAACGCCGGGCTGGAGGGCACCGGTGCCGTCCTGGCCCGCTGGGGCGGCGAGGAGTTCCTGGTGGTGCTGCCCGGCCGCGACCTGGCGGACGCCGCCGCCGTGGTGGACGCCCTGCGCGCGCGCACCCCGCTGGGGCAGACGTTCTCCGCGGGCGTGGCGCAGTGGGACCGCGCCGAGACCCTCGCCGCCCTGGTCGCCCGCACCGACGAGGCCCTCTACGAGGCCAAGCACGCCGGCCGCGACCGGGTCGTGACCGCCGCCGGGACGGCGCCGGCCGCGCAGCAGCAGCCCGTCCCCGCAGCAGCCGTCCCCGCAGCAGCCGTCCCCGCAGCCCGCGGCGGAGCCCCCGCCCAGCCGGTCGCCTGAGCGGAGCCCCCGCCCGGTCCCGCCTCACCCGGCGCCGGTGACCACCCACGCGCCGGAGCGCTCCCGGTGCACCAGCGTCACCAGCCGGGCCAGCGAGTAGGCACCGGCGAAGGACGCCCACAGCCACACCAGCCCGGCGCGGCCGGGCGGCGCGAGCAGCAGCACCAGCACCGCCGCCGGCGCGTACGCGGCGAGCGTGAGCACCCCGGCGCGCGCCAGGTAGCGCCCGTCCCCGGCGCCGATGAGCACGCCGTCCAGGACGAACACCCAGCCGGCGACCGGCAGGCACAGCCCCAGCACCACCAGGGCCGCCGCCAGGTCCCCGCGCACCTGCGCCTGCGGGGCGAACAGCCCGGCCACCGGCCAGGAGGTCGCGGCCACGAGCGCGCCCAGCACCACCCCGACGGCGACGCCCCACTGCGAGGTGCGGCGGACCGTGGCCCGCACCCCGGCGACGTCCCCGGCACCCAGGTCGCGGCCGACGAGCGCCTGCGCGGCGATCGCGAGGGCGTCCAGCGCCAGCGCCGTGGTCGTCCACACCGTCATCGCGACCTGGTGCGCGGCCAGGCCGGAGTCGCCCTGGGCGGCGGCCACGTACGTCGTCAGCAGCAGCGCCACGCGCAGGGTGAGGGTCCGCACCAGCAGCGGGACGCCGGCGCGGGCGCTGCGCAGGACCCCCAGGGGGTGCGGGCGCACCGGCGCCCCGGTGCGCCGGACCCCGCGCGCCACGACGGCCGCCAGCGCCACCGCCATGAGCACCTGGGTGGCGGCGGTGCCGGCCGCCGAGCCGGCGATGCCCCACCCGGCGCCGTGCACGAGCAGCAGGTTCAGGACGACGTTGAGCCCGGCGCCGGAGGCGGCGACCACCAGGGGGGTGCGGGTGTCCTGCAGGCCCCGCAGCAGGCCGGTGGCGGCGAGCACCACGAGCATCGCCGGCAGCCCCCACAGGCTGACGCGCAGGTACGTCACGGCGTACGGGCGGGCCGCGGCGGACACCCCCAGGGCGTCCACCACCGGCCCGGCGGCGGCGTGGACGACCACGGCCGTGACCACGCCCAGCCCCAGCGCCAGCCAGACCCCGTCCACGCCGGCGGCCAGGGCGCCGCGCGCGTCGCCCGCGCCGAGCCGGCGGGCCACCCCGGCGGTGGTGCCGTAGGCGAGGAAGACGAACAGGCTGACGGCGGTGGCGAGCACCGCGCCGGCGACGCCGAGGCCGGCCAGCGGCAGGGTGCCCAGGCGCCCGACGATCGCGGAGTCGGCCAGCAGGAACGCGGGCTCGGCCACGAGGGCGCCCAGCGCGGGCACGGCCAACCGGGCGATCTCGGCGTCCCGGGCCCGGACCTTGAGGCCCGCCGGGGAACCGTTACCGGACCGCAACCCCACCGTCGATCTCCCGTCGTCCGCAGATATTTCTCCTCCACACCTCGCGGACGGCATCGTCGCAGGTCACAGCCGGTGCGCGTGCCGGTGGGGGGCCGGATCGGGAAGTTGTCCCCAGAGTTGTCCACTCCCTGTGCACCACCACCCCCACTTCGTCCACAGGTTGTCAACCGGCCTGTGCACAGGCGGGTTTGACCGCTGCTCCCCGCGTGCGTCAGGGTGCCTGGACCGAGGTGTCGGACCCTCCCGGTAGACCTCGGTCGACAGCGGTGGCAGCGCCGGTGGACGACCGTTCGGGAAGAGGGGCGCAGCAGGGTGACGACGTTCGACGACGCTCCGGCGCAGCGCGGCGGGTCGGGTGGCTCCCGCCGCAAGGGCGGCGACGACCGCGGGCCCGAGGTGGGCAGCGAGCCCTACGAGCGGATGCCCCCCCAGGACATCGCCGCCGAGCAGGGCGTGCTCGGCGGGATGATGCTCTCCAAGGACGCCATCGCGGACGTCGTGGAGGTCCTCAAGGGCGTCGACTTCTACCGCCCCGCCCACGAGCTGATCTACGAGTCGATCCTCGACCTCTACTCCCGCGGCGAGCCCGCCGACCCCGTCACCGTCTCCGCCGAGCTCACCAACCGCGGCGAGCTCGCCCGCGTCGGCGGCACCCCGTACCTGCACGACCTCATCTCCACCGTCCCCACCGCCGCCAACGCCGGCTTCTACGCCCGCATCGTGCGCGAGCGCGCCGTGCTGCGCCGCCTGGTGGAGGCCGGCACCCGCATCGTGCAGATGGGCTACGGCGCCGACGGCATGGACGTCGACGCCATCGTCAACTCCGCCCAGGCCGAGGTGTACGCCGTCACCGAGAAGCGCGTGAAGGAGGACTACGCCGTCCTCGGCGACGTCATCGAGGGCGCCATCGACGAGATCGAGGCCAGCTCCCACCGCGGCGAGGGCATGGTCGGCGTGCCCACCGGCTTCGCCGACCTGGACGGCCTGACCAACGGCCTGCACCCCGGGCAGATGATCGTCATCGCGGCGCGCCCCGCCGTGGGCAAAAGCACCCTGGGACTGGACATCGCCCGTGCCGCCTCGATCAAGCACGGCCTGGCGTCGGTGATCTTTTCCCTGGAGATGGGCCGCAACGAGATCTCCATGCGCCTGCTGTCCGCCGAGGCGCGCATCCCCCTGCAGAACATGCGCAAGGGCACGATGCGCGAGGAGGACTGGACGAAGCTCGCCCGCACCATGGGCTCCATCTCCGAGGCGCCGCTGTACATCGACGACTCGCCGAACATGTCGCTGATGGAGATCCGCTCGAAGTGCCGGCGGCTGAAGCAGCGCGCCGACCTCAAGCTCGTCATCGTCGACTACCTCCAGCTGATGACGTCCGGCAAGCGGGTGGAGAGCCGCCAGCAGGAGGTCTCGGAGTTCTCCCGCGCGCTGAAGCTGCTCGCGAAGGAGCTCGAGGTCCCCGTCATCGCGCTGTCCCAGCTGAACCGCGGGCCGGAGCAGCGCACCGACAAGAAGCCGCAGATGAGCGACCTGCGCGAAAGTGGCTCCATCGAGCAGGACGCCGACATGGTGATCCTCCTGCACCGCGAGGACATGTACGAGAAGGAGTCCCCGCGGGCCGGTGAGGCGGACTTCATCGTCGCCAAGCACCGCAACGGCCCCACGGACACCATCACCGTGGCGTTCCAGGGCCACTACTCCCGCTTCGTCGACATGGCGACCTGACGGGGACCGGCGTGGACGGCGAGGGGGACGGCGGCGAGGCGGTCTGCTGGCTGCACCTGCTGTGCCCGGACTGCGGGGCGGTGCGGGAGGTCCCCGCGGACGCGGTGTGCCCCGCGTGCGGCGCGGCCCCGCCGCCGGGAGACTGATCACCGCCAGGACCGCAACCCCAGGAGGACCACCGTGGTCGATCTGCCCCGCCTCACCGACGAGCACCTGGGCACCGCGCGCACGTCCGCGCACGGCCGCAGCGCGCACCTGCTCGTGCACGACGGGCACCTGCGCCAGACCCTCATCGCCCTGCGGGCCGGTGAGGAGCTGCCCGAGCACAACCCCCCGCAGGCGGCGACCGTGCAGGTCCTCGTCGGCCGGGTGCGCATCACCGCCGGCGACGAGCAGTCCGAGGTCGGTGCCGGTGAACTGGTCCAGCTGGTCCACCAGCGCCACGCCGTCTCCGCCCTGGAGGACTCGGCGCTCCTGCTGACCACGGTGACCGGCCTGCCCGACGGCGACCCCACCGTCTGAACCGGCCCCGGACGCACCGCCCCGGACTCACCGCGCCGGCCGCCGCACCACCAGCGCGGTCGTCTCGAACTCCTCGTCCGCCACCGCGCGCGCCTCCAGGCCGGCGCCGGCCGCGGCCCGCACCGCCGCCGCCTCCTGCTCCCCGGCGACCTCCGCGAGCAGCGACCCGCCCGGCCGCAGCCAGGTCGCCGCGCCGGCGAGCACGCGCCGCAGCACGTCCAGGCCGTCGCCACCGCCGTCGAGCGCGAGCCGGGCCTCGTGCTCGCGCGCCTCCGGCGGCAGCACCGCCACCCGGTCGCTGGGCACGTACGGCACGTTCGCCACCACCACGTCGACTCCCCCGCGCAGCGCCGCGGGCAGCGCCGCGAACAGGTCCCCGCGGTGCACGTCGGCGCCGGGCAGGTTCGCGCGGGCGCAGCGCACCGCGGCCGGGTCCACGTCGGCGGCGTGCACGAGCAGGCCCGGCACCCGCACCCGCAGGGCCGCGGCCAGGGCGCCCGTGCCGCAGCACAGGTCCACCAGGACGTCGCCGGGCGCCAGCAGCGGTGCCGCCAGCGCCACGAGCAGCTCCGAGCGGTGCCGGGGCACGAACACGCCCGGTGCCACGGCCAGGCGCAGCCCGCTGAAGGCCGCCCACCCCAGGACGTGCTCCAGCGGTTCCCCGGCGGCGCGCCGGGCGGCGAGCGCCTCCACGTCCTCCGGTGCGCTCGCCGCCGCGCGCAGCAGCTCCGCCTCCCGCTCGGCGAACACGCAGCCCGCCGCGCGCAGGCGCGCCGCGAGGGGGTCCTCCGGGGTGCTCACGGGCCGGGGTCTCAGGCGCCGGCGGCGAGGAACGCGGTGATCCCCTCCACGACGACGCGGTGGTCCTCCGCCTCCGGCAGCCCGGACACCGCGACGGCTCCCACGCAGCCGACGCCGCGCACGTTCACGGGGAATGCGCCGCCGTGGGCGGCGTAGCGGCCGGTGTCCAGGCGGGAGTCGGTGTCGAAGGAGCCGCCGGCGGCGCGGAAGCGGGTGCCCACCAGGTAGGAGGAGCGGCCGTAGAGGTCCACCACGGCCGTCTTGCGGTCCAGCCACGCGTCGTTGTCGGCGGAGGAGCCGGGCAGGCCGACGTGGAAGAGGCGCTGGCCGTTGCGGCGCACGCAGACCGCCACCGGCAGCGCGTCGCGCAGGGCGCGCTCGGCCAGCAGGGTGCCCAGCCGCCAGGCGGTGAGGTTGTCGAAGGTGTCGAAGACGAGGTCCCTCTCGTGCTGTTCCAGCTCGGTGAGCAGCGCGGCGTGGTCGTCGGTCATGGGGTCTCCCGGTGGGGGTGGTCGGTGGTCGGTGGGCGCGGTCAGCGGCGGGCGGCGAGGAGCCCGGAACCCGTCGACGCCACCGGCAGCGCCGGGGCCAGGCGCCGCATCACGGCGTCGGCGCGCTGCTGGTGGGGGACGTAGCCGGCGAAGTCCGCGGTGCGGCGGTGACGGCCGGCGGGGTCGGGGACGATCGCCAGCGCGAGCAGGGCGGTGAGGGCGTCGTGGGCGCGGGTCGCCGGGGAGGTCACGGGGTGATCCTGCCCGAGGCGGGCGGGCGCCGTCAGGGCTCCGGAGCCGGGGGCGGTGCCGATCGGGGACACTGGGATCACCCGTGCAGCTGGCGCGGTGCCAGAAGACCACCCGGTGTCAGGAGAGCACGTGCCCGAGGACCCCTCCCGCCGGTCGCTGCCCGCGACGGGGGCCGCTGCGGCGCCGTGGGCGGCGAGCCGTGCCCTGTCGGCGGACGAGGCCCGGGTGGCGCAGGCGCGCCGGCTGCAGCGCGGCGGCACCCCGCCCGCTCTGCAGCGCGTGGCGGCGCTGGCGGCGCGGTTGCTGGACGTCCCCTCCGGGCGCGTCTCGCTGCTCAGCGACGTGCAGCACCTGGCCGGTGCCGCCGGTCCGCAGCCGCCCGCCGGCGAGGACGGTCCCGGACCGCTGGCGCAGTGGCTGTGCACGCAGACCGCCGCCGCGGGCGCGCCGCTGGCCATCGCCGACACCCGCGCCGACGAGCGGGTGGCGCACCTGCCGTCGGTGACCAGCGGGGTCGTGGGCTCCTACCTGGGGGTGCCTCTGAGCGCCGGGGACGGTCGGGTGGTCGGCGCCGTGTGCGTCTTCCAGCCGTCCCCGCGCACCTGGAGCGAGCAGGACGTGATGCTGCTGGAGCAGGTGGCCGAGGAGGCGTCGGCCCACCTGGAGCTGGCCGCGCTCAGCGGCGAGTACCGGCGCAGCAGGACGCTGCTGGAGGTCGCGGTGCAGGCCGCCGGCATCGGCACCTTCGAGCTGGAACCGTCCACCGGGCGCCTGGTGTGGGACGAGCAGATGCACGCCCTGTTCGGTGTGCGTCGCGAGGACCCGGTCGAGGACCTGGACCGGGCCGTGGGCCGCATCCACCCCGAGGACCAGGCGCAGGCGCGCGCCGACCTGGACGCGGCCCTGCGCAGCGGGGTGTACGCCTCCTCCTACCGGGTGCTGCTGCCCGGCGGCGGCACCCGGTGGCTGGAGGGCCGCGGACGCGTCCTGGGCGGTGCGGACGGCGAGCCGGTGCGGCTGGTGGGGGCCGTGCACGACGTCAGCGCCCAGCGCCAGGTCACCCAGCGGGTGGCGGCGGCGCTGGAGGCGATGGCGGTGGGCTACCTGGTCGTGGACGCCGCCTGGCGGACCGTCTACGCCAACGCCGAGGCCGAGCGCATCACCGGGCAGCGGCGTGAGCAGCTGCTGGGGCGCTCGCTGTGGGAGGTCTTCCCGCGGGCCGTCGGCACGGCCTTCGAGGAGCACTACCGCCGCGCCGTGCACAGCGGCCGGCCGGAGGTCTTCGAGGCGCACTACCCGGAGCCGCTCGACGTCTGGGTGGAGGTGCGCGCGGTGCTCGAGGGCGAGGGGCTGGCGCTGTACTTCCTGGACATCACCGCCCGCAAGCGCGCCCAGCAGGCCGCCGAGGCCGCTGCCGCCCGCGCCGAGCTGTTGGCCGCGGTGACCGCCGAGCTGACCGCCACCCTGGACGGGGAGCAGGCCGTGGCACGCCTGGCGAAGCTGGTCGTGCCGGCGCTGGGGGACTGGTGCGTGATCACGCTGGTCGAGGACGACGCGGCGGTCAGCACCCCGGCCAGCGCCCGCGCCACCCGCGAGGAGCACCTGCGCCGGGGCCTGCGCGACGTCGGGTGGTGGCACCGCGACGAGCGGCTGCGGCCGCTGGTGCAGGAGTACGCCGCGCACCGCCTGGACGAGCTGACCGAGTCGGCGTTCGTGTGGCGCGCGCTGCGCCAGAGCCGCCCGGTGCCGATCCCGGACGCCACCCGCGCCATCACGGCCGTGCTGCGGCCCGGGGGGCGGGTCCGGCCGGTCCTGGCCGAGCTGGCGCCGGCGTCGGCGGCCGTCTTCCCGCTGCGCGGGCGCGGGCGCACCGTGGGGTTGATGACGGTCTTCGCCGGTCCCGACCGCGCCCCCTCCAGCGTGGAGGAGCTGACCACCGCCGGCGAGGTCGCGGCCCGCGCGGGCCTGGCCCTGGACTCCACCCGCCTGTACCGCCAGCAGCGCGACCTGGCCGAGGGCCTGCAGCGCTCCCTGCTGAGCGAGCCGCCCGAGCCGGACCACGGCCAGGTCGTGGTGCGCTACGCGCCGGCCGCCGAGGCGGCCCAGGTGGGCGGCGACTGGTACGACGCGTTCATGCAGCCCGCGGGGGCCACGGTGCTGGTCATCGGCGACGTCATCGGCCACGACACGCAGGCCGCCGCGGCGATGAGCCAGGTGCGCACCGTCGTGCGCACCCTCGGCGCGCTGGAGGACGCCTCCCCCGCGGAGGTGCTCGCCCGGGCCGACCGGGCGATGGCGAACCTGCGGATCACCACCACGGCCACGGCCATCGTCGCCCGCCTGGAGCAGAGCCTGGACGAGCGCGGGCGCGGGGTGACGCGGATGCGCTGGTCCAACGCCGGGCACCCCCCGGCCATGGTGGTCAACCCCGACGGCACCGTGCTGGCCCTGGCCGGCGTGCACGCCGACCTGCTGCTGGGCGTGCTGCCGGACACGGAGCGCAAGGACTCCGAGGTCCTCCTGGACCGCGGTGCCACCGTGGTGCTGTACACCGACGGGCTGGTGGAGCGGCGCGACCAGCCCCTGCAGGAGGGGCTGGAGCGGCTGCAGGAGGTGCTGGAGGACCTGGCCGCGGAGGACACCGACCTGGACACCCTGGTGGACCGCCTGCTGCAGGAGATGCTGCCGCCGGACCCCGAGGACGACGTCGCGGTGGTCGCCGTGCGCCTGCACCGTCAGGACCGGTCGCGCCCCGCGGAGGCGGGGCCGCACCGGGTGCCCCCGCACGTGCCGCCGGAACCGGACGTGCCCGTCCCCTGACCGCGCGGGCGCGGTGCCCGGCGGGCGTCAGGCGGCGGGGTCCATCGCGGTGCGCAGGCGGCTCAGCAGGGCCTGCAGCAGCCGGGAGACCTGCATCTGGCTGACGCCGAGGTCCTCGGCGATGCGCGCCTGGGTCCAGCCGCGCTCGAAGCGCAGCACGAGCAGGCGGCGGTCGCGCTCCGGCAGGGAGGCCAGCAGGGGGGCGAGGGTGAGGTGGTCGGCGGTGGACTCCAGCGCGGCGTCCAGGTCACCCAGGGTGTCCAGCAGGCTCGGGCGCGTGCCGTCGGCGCCGGCGACGAGCTCGTCCAGGGAGTGCAGGTGGTACTGCTCGGTGGCGGCCATGCACTCGCTGACCTCCTCCACGTCGACCCCGAGGTGGGCGGCGACCTCCGAGATGGACGGGGAGCGCCCCAGGTCCTGCTCCAGCTCGGTGCGGGCCGCGCTCAGCCGGGGGCGCAGCTCCTGCAGCCGCCGGGGCGGGCGGATGCTCCACCCCTTGTCGCGGAAGTGGCGCTTGAGCTCGCCGGAGACGGTGGGCACCGCGAAGACGGCGAACTCGCGGCCCAGGGTGGGGTCGTAGGCCTCGACGGCCTTGACCAGGCCGACGGCGGCGACCTGCTGCAGGTCCTCGACGTCCTCGCCGCGGCCGCGGTAGCGGTGGGCGATGCTGAAGGCCATCGGCAGGTTCAGCGTGGTGATGCGCTCGTGCAGCCGGGCGCGCTCGGCGGGATCGTCCTGCTCGGCGAGGGCGGCGAACAGCTCGGCGGTGCGTTCGCGCACCACCGCGTGCTCGGGCCGCCGTGCGCGTTCGCCGGTGGGCGGTGCCGCCTGGAGCGGGACCGCGGCCGTGCTCCCCGGGGGCGTCGCCTCCGCCAGGCCGCCCCCGGACCGGCTCGTCGTGGTCTTCGCTGTCCTCGCCACCTTCCACGATCGTCGACGGCCCGCTGCCGCCGTGCCGGACGGGCCCTGCGCATGCCAGCAGTCCGCGGGCCGGTCGGCAACCGGAGGGCGGGTGCCGGCGTGCGGGTGGGTGAGCTGCGCGGGGTGCCCGCCGCCGGTCCTCGGGCTGTTCCCATCGGCCGCCGCGGATATCATCGGCTCGTGACGATGGATCTGGGGCTGGCGGTGGTTCCCGACGCGGCGCAGGAGCTGGAGGGCACCACCGCGGCGGTGTGCCTGTTCCGCAGCCTGGCCGACCCGGCCCGCCTGGCGATCCTGCGCCACCTCGCGCTGGGTGAGCGCAAGGTGGTGGAGCTGACCGGGCACCTGGGCCTGGCGCAGTCCACGGTCTCCGGGCACCTGGCCTGCCTGCGCGACTGCGGCCTGGTGACCTCCCGCGCCCAGGGGCGCGCCTCGGTGCACTCCCTGGCCCGCCCCGAGGTGCTGGACCTGCTGGCCGCGGCCGAGCGGGTCCTGGCCGCGACCGGCTCGGCGGTGGTGCTGTGCCCCGTCTACGGCGAGGAGGGCGCACGGTGAGCGCTCCCGGCGCGACCGCGCAGCGGCCCCCGGGGGCGCGCGAGCGGGCCCGGCTGGGCCGGCGCGCCCAGCTGCTGGCCGGCGCGAGCGTGACGTACAACGTCGTCGAGGCGGTCGTCGCGGTCACCGCCGGGGTGGTGGCCGGTTCGGTGGCGCTGGTCGGCTTCGGACTGGACTCGGTGGTGGAGGTCTCCAGCGGCCTGGTCATCCTGTGGCAGTTCCGCCACAGGCTGCCCGAGACCCGTGAGCGTCGGGCGCTGCGGCTGATCGGCGTCTCCTTCGTCGTGCTGGCCGCCTACGTCGCGGCGGAGTCGGTGCGCGCCCTGGCCACCGGCGCGGAGCCGGACGCCTCGCCGGTCGGCATCGGCCTGGCGACCGCCTCGCTGGTCGTGATGCCGTTCCTGTCGTGGGCGCAGCGGCGCACCGGCCGCCGGCTGGGGTCGGCCTCGGTGGTCGCCGACGGCACGCAGACCCTGCTGTGCACGTACCTGTCCGCGGTGCTGCTGATCGGCTTGCTGCTCAACGCCACGCTGGGCTGGTCGTGGGCCGACCCGGTCGCCGGGCTGGTGATCGCGGCGGTGGCGCTGAAGGAGGGCCGCGAGGCCTGGCGGGGGGAGGGCTGCTGCGCCCCCGGCGCCTGCTGCACCACCCCCGGCACCACCCCCGGCGCCACCCCGGTGCAGCTCAGCCGGGCCGGCCGTCCGGCAGCGCCGCCGCGCAGCGCCGCACCCCGCGCTCCTGGGCGGGGGTGAACGACCCGAACGGCTCGGCGGCCACCTGCTCGCCGGCCCGGCCCGGGCCGCGGCTCCAGGTGCCGACGACCACCCCGCCGTGCACGACGGTGCCGCGGAAGACCCCGTTGCCGCCGGGCACCACCCGCTCGGCGTGCTCGGCCGGCAGGACGTGGGAGCGGTCGGCGTAGCCGAGGACGAACTCGTCGAACCCGGGCAGCAGGTGCGTGCCGGCCGCGGTGCGGCGGTGGGCGGCCACCAGGTCGGGCAGCGCGGGGTCGTGCAGGTGCTCGGTGCCCTCGACGTCCACGGCGGCCAGGTCCGTGCGGGCGGCCGCGACGGCGCGGCGGGCGGCGGTGAGCGGCAGACCGGCCCACCGGGCGAGGTCGGCGACGGTCGCGGGCCCGTGGCTCAGCAGGAACCGGCGGGCCAGCTCGGCCAGGGCGTCGTCGCCGTCCAGGTGCCGGGGGCGGGGCACGTGCTCGGCGAGCAGCACGAACTCCTGCTCGCGCCCGCGCAGCGGCCCCAGGCACAGCACGCCGGTCAGGGACAGGTGCAGCAGCAGGTGGTACCCGCGCCCGTCGGCGGTGACCTGCCCGGCGGCCCCCAGCGCGGCGAGCAGCTCGGTGCGAGTGGCACCCCGCCCGCCCGCGAGCGCGTCCTCGGCGGTGCGGCGGGCGGCGGCCGCGTCGTCGTCGGTGATGCCCAGGCCGGCGCGGCGGGTGGCGGTGGAGCGCAGCACCCGCGGCGCGCACAGCGCCAGCACCCACGGCAGGTCCACCGCCGGCACCAGGTGCAGGGTGCCGCGCAGCGGCCAGGAGCGCACGACCTCGCCGGTGCCCAGGGCGGCGGTCAGGTCGGGGCCACCGGGGGCGGTGCGCAGCGCCACGGCGGTGGTGGCGGCGCGCAGGTCCTGCGCCTGCGCGCACGTCAGGTGCTCGACGACCCCGGCCGCACCGGGCAGCGACGGCACCACGCGCTGGGCGACCAGCCGCCACAGCCCCACCTCGCGCGCCGGGAGCACCGGGAGCACCTGGTCCACCCGCCCGATCCTGGCGGGTGCGCCCGCCTCAGCGCAGCAGGTTCAGGCTGGACAGGGCGGAGGCGCCGAGCACCCAGTTCTCGAACCGGTCCCGGTTCAGCCGGCCGACGACCCACCGGCCGAGCAGCGCGCCGGCCACGACGGCGGGCACCAGCAGCAGGTCCGTGCGCAGCGAGTCGGCGGTGATGAGCCCGAGACCGGCGCTGAACGGCAGCTTGAACACGTTGAGGATGAAGAAGAACCACGCCCCGGTGCCCAGGAACGACATGACCCCCAGGCCCATGGTGAACAGGTAGATCGACATGGGGGCGCCCCCGGCGTTGGCCACCATGGTGCAGAAGCCCGCCAGCAGCCCGAAGGCCGCGCCGACCAGGCGGCGCCGGGCGGGCGAAGCGGGCACGAGGTCCCCGCCGCGGCGGCGCAGGCGGCGCCGGCGCAGCAGGTGCAGGACGACGAGCAGCAGGATCACCGCGCCGATGGAGCGGCGCATGACGGTGTCGTCGACGACGCCGACGAACCAGGCGCCGAGCAGCACCCCGGCCACGACGCTGGGCAGCAGCCGCAGCAGCAGGGCCCAGTCGGCGTGCCGGCGGTAGGCGGCCACGGCGAACAGGTCGCCGACGATGAGCAGCGGCAGGATCGCGCCGGTGGACTCCTTCGCCGGCAGGACCGTGGCGAAGATCGCGACCGCGACGGTGGCGGCGCCCCCGACGGCGGTCTTGGCGAAGCCGATGACGAGGGCGGCGAGGACGAGCAGCGCGAAGCCGGTGGTGCTCAGGTCCACGGGGCGCCCCGGAGCTGGTGCGGTGTCACCGCGCGAGGCTAGGACATCGACGGGCGGGGCTCCCCGCCGCCGCTCCCGCCCCCGTCCGCCCCGGGCGAGGGCGGCAGGGCCAGCCGGGGCAGGGCCCGGCCGACCAGGGGCCCGACGGCGAGGGCGAAGACGACCGTGGCCACCCCGACCGCGCCGCCGAGCAGCCAGCCGGCCACCAGCACCGAGCCCTCGATGAGCACCCGGGCCAGGGAGAGGGGCACGCCGAGCTCGGCCAGGCCCGTCATGAGCCCGTCGCGCGGCCCCGGCCCCCACCCGGCGCCGACGTACAGCCCGGTGCCCACGGCCACCAGGGCCAGGGCCGCGAGCAGGAACAGCCCCCGCAGCGCGGGCGCCCCGGGTGCGGGCAGCAGGGCGATCCAGAGGTCCAGCACCGGGCCGACCACCAGCGCGTTGGCCACGGTGCCGATGCCGGGGCGCTGCCGCAGCGGGATCCACAGCAGCAGCACCACCACGGAGGTGAGGACGGTCACCCCGCCCAGCGTCAGGCCCAGGTGCCGGGCGAGACCCGCGCTGAACACCGTCCACGGGTCCAGGCCCAGGTCCGCGCGGACGAGGAGGGCCAGCGCCAGCGCGAACACGACCAGCCCGAGGAGCAGCCGGGTGCTCCTGGTCGCCGGGCGGTCCCCCCAGCGGCTGCGGCCCAGCGGTGCGCGCCTCACCGGTGCCCGTCCAGGAGGCCCTCGGCCGCCCGGCGGGCCCGGGCGGCGGTCGGCGCTGGTCCTCGGGGGTGCGGCACCACGCGCCGAACGTACCGGTGGGGTCGGGGGCGCAGGTGGCCCCGGTCGGGCCGGTGGGCGCGCGGCTGCGGTGCGCTGTCGGGGGCGGGGTGCAGACTCGTGCGGTGTCCCCCTCCGGTGCGCCCCCGGTGCGCTCGCGCCCGGACCCGACCCGCCCTGCGGTGCTGCACCTGGACCTGGACGCGTTCTTCGCCGCGGTGGAGCAGCGCGACAAGCCGTCGCTGCGGGGGCGGCCGGTGGTGGTGGGCGGCACCGGCGGCCGCGGCGTGGTCGCCACCGCCAGCTACGAGGCGCGCGTGTTCGGGGTGGGCTCGGCGATGCCCACGGCCCAGGCGCGGCGCGCGTGCCCGAACGCGGCGTACCTGGCGGGCCGCTTCAGCGCCTACCGGGCGGTCTCGGAGCAGGTCATGGCCCTGGCGCGGGAGCTGTCGCCGCTGGTGGAGCCGGTGTCGATGGACGAGGCCTACGTGGACCTGTCCGCCGCCCGGGAGGGCCTGGACGCGGCGGCGGTGGCGGAGGTCGCGGAGGGCTTCCGGGCCGCGGTGCGCGCGCGCACCGGCCTGACGGTGTCGGTGGGGGCCGGGCCCAGCAAGCTGGTCGCGAAGATCGCCTCGGACCTGCGCAAGCCCGACGCGCTGGTCGTGGTGCCGCCCGGGGAGCAGCGCGAGCTGCTGGCGCCGCTGAGCGTGCGCCGCCTGCCCGGCGTGGGGGCCGTCACCGGCGACCGGCTGGTGCGCAGCGGCCTGCGCACGATCGGGGACCTGGCGGCCGCCGACGAGGGTGAGCTGGTGCGCATGCTGGGCCGCGCGCACGGCACGGGCCTGCTGGCGTTCGCGCGCGGCGTGGACCCGCGGCCGGTCGTCAGCGAGCGGGAGGCGAAGTCGGTGTCCGCGGAGCAGACGTTCGCCACCGACCTGACCGACCGCCGGGACCTGGCCGAGCGCACCCGCCGGGCGGCGGAGCGGGTCGCCTCCCGGCTGGTGGCGGCCGGGGTGTCGGGGCGCACGGTGACGCTGAAGGTTCGCCGCTACGACTTCTCGACCCTGAACCGCTCCCGGACCCTGCCGCACGCGACGAGCTCGGCGCGGGAGATCGCCGCGCACGCCGCGGAGCTGCTGGAGGGCGTGGACGTGGCCGACGGCGTGCGGTTGCTGGGCGTTGGCGTGTCGGGGCTGTCGGAGTTCGCGCAGACGGACCTGCTGGCGGACCTGGCGGACCTGGCGGACCCGGTGGGCGAGCCCGCTGGTGGACCCGGTGCCGAGCCGCCCCCGCCCGAGCCCGCGCCGGACGAGGGGGCCGTCGTGCCGGGCGGCTCGGCGCACCCGTACGGCCGGCCGGCGCGGCCGGGCTGGCTGCCGGGGCAGGACGTCGAGCACGCCGAGCACGGCCCGGGCTGGGTGCAGGGTTCCGGGGTGGGCCGGGTCACGGTGCGCTTCGAGGGCCCGCACACCCCGCCGGGCCGCATCCGCACGTTCCGCGAGGACGACCCCGACCTGACGCCGGCGGACCCGCCGGTGTTCGACCCGCAGCGGTGGGCGGCGCAGCTCTCCGCCGATCTCGGTGCACGACGCTGAGCGCCGGGGTCGGTACGGTGCGTAGCGTGCAACCAGCGCAGGGGACCGTGGTCGTGACCGGTGGCAGCCGAGGGATCGGCGCCGCCGTCGTGCACGCGCTGGCGGCGCGGGGGGTGCCCACCTGCTTCAGCTACGCCACGCGCCGCGAGGCCGCGGAGTTCGTCGCCTCGCAGGCCGCCGACCTGGGCACCCCGGTCAGGGCCGTGCAGGCCGACGTGTCCTCCGAGGCGGACGTGCGGCGCCTGTTCGCCGAGGCCGAGCAGCTCGGTCCCGTCACCGGCCTGGTGAACAACGCCGGCGTCAACGCCCCCGCGGCGCGCGTGGTGGACATCGACGCCGCCCGCGTGCGCCGCCTGCTGGAGGTCAACGTGGTGGGCGCGTTCCTGTGCGCGCGCGAGGCCGTGACCCGCATGGCGAAGAACGGCGGCGGCACCGTCGTCAACGTCTCCTCCCGCGCGGCCGTGCTCGGCAGCGCCGGCGAGTACGTCGACTACGCCGCCTCCAAGGCCGCCGTGGACGCGTTGACCGTGGGCCTGGCCCGCGAGGTCGCCGAGCACGGCATCCGCGTGGTCGGGGTGCGCCCGGGGCTGATCCGCACCGGCATCCACGCCTCCGCCGGCGACCCGGGCCGGGTGGAGCGGCTGCAGCGCAGCGTGCCGATGGGGCGCGGCGGGGAGGCCTCCGAGGTCGCCGAGGCGGTGGTGTGGCTGCTGTCGGACGCCGCCTCGTACGTCACCGGCACGACGCTGGACGTCAGCGGCGGGCGGTAGAGCTGGGTCCGGCGGCCGGGGCGCTCACCCCCCGACCCGTGCGGCGCAGCGCGGGGTCGACCTGCGCGAGGTCGGGGACGTCGTGGACGGCGTCCACCGGTCGGGGGTGCGGTGCGGGCGTCGCCCCGGGACGGGTGAGCCCCTCACGGCCCGCGCAGCAGCTCCGGTCGCGCCAGCACGACGTCGCGGAACGCCGCCGCCGCCCGCGGCAGCTCCTCGTCGCGCCACACCAGCCCCACGGTGCGCGAGGTGGACGGCCCGGCCAGGGGCCGCTCGACGACGCCGGGGCGCGGGCTGCCGGGCGCGGGCAGCAGCGCCACGCCCAGCCCGGCGGCGACCAGGCCGCGCACGGTGTCGGCGTCCTGCCCCTCGAAGGCGACCCGCGGCACCACGCCGGCTTCGGCGAACATCGCGTCGGCGGTCTCGCGCAGCCCGTAGCCGTGCTCGAACAGCACGAACTCCTCGCCGGCGACGTCGCCCAGCGCCAGCCGGTCGCGCCCGGCCAGCGGGTGCTCGGCGGGCAGGGCCAGCACGAGGGGCTGCTCCAGCAGCGCGCGGGTGCGCCAGCCGGGGCCGGTGGGCAGCGGGGACGTCAGCGCCAGGTCGACGTCCCCGGCGGCCAGCTGCGCCAGCAGCGCCCCGGCGGCGCCCTGGGTGAGCTGGAAGCGGGCGGCGGGGTGCTGCTCGTGGAAGGCCCGCACCAGCGCCGGCACGGCCGCCGCGCCCAGGGTGTGCAGGAACCCCAGCGCGACGCGGCCGGTGTCGGGGGAGTCGTCCGCGCGCACGGCCCGCACCGCGCGCTCCACCTCGCCCAGCGCGCGGTGCGCGGCCTCGGCCAGCACCCGCCCTGCGGCGGTCAGCCGCACCCCCCGCCCGTGCGGCACCAGCAGCGGCACGCCCACGGCGCGCTGCGCGCGGGCCAGGGCCCGGCTGACGGTGGGCTGGCCCAGCCGCAGCTCCTGCGCCGCACGGGTGACGTGCCCGTGCTCGGCGACCGTCGCCAGCACCCGCAGCGGGCCCGCCAGCGCCTGCACCGCCTCGTCCACGTCCTCCACCCCACCAGGATGCATGAGTCCCGCGATTCCCATGCATTGGACGCATGGGTGGGTGCTTCCTACCGTCGTGCGGGTGAGCGTGGACAGCGACCCGGCGACCCTCCCGGGCACGGGGCACGAACCGGGCAGCCCCGGGCACCGCCGCGTCGTCGTGGCCCTGTTCGCCGCCGGCGTCGCCACCTTCGCCCAGCTGTACTCCGTGCAGGCGGTGCTGCCGGCGCTGGCGAGCGGGCTGCGGGTCAGCGCCGCGCACGCCGCCCTGTCGGTGTCGGTGGCGACCGGCGCGCTCGCGCTGTCCGTCGTGGGGTGGAGCAGCCTGGCCGACCGCGCCGGGCGGGTGCCGGTCATGGCCGCCTCCGTCGTGACCGCCACCGCGCTGGGCCTGGCGGTGCCGTGGTCGTCCGGGCTGGGCGCCCTGCTGGTCCTGCGCGCGCTGCAGGGGGCGGCCCTGGGCGGGCTGCCGGCGGTGGCGATGGCGTACCTCGCCGAGGAGCTGGCCGCCGGGCAGGTGGCCCGCGCCGCCGCCGCCTACGTCGCCGGCACCTCCCTGGGCGGGCTGGCCGGGCGGGTGTCCTCGGCCCTGGTGGCCGACCTGGCCGGCTGGCGCTGGGGCGTGGCGGCCGTCGCGGTCCTCGGGGCGCTGGCGACCGCCGCGTTCTGCGCGCTGGTCCCGCGCGCCCGCGGTTTCGTCCCCCGGCGCGGCGGCGCGTCCGGCCCCCGCCTGGCGCAGCGGCTGCGCGCCGCCCTCGCCGACCCCGGCCTGCTCGTCCTGTACGCGCAGGGCCTGCTGCTCATGGGCGGTTTCGTGACCGTCTACAACTACCTCGGCTTCCGGCTGCTGGCGCCGCCGTTCTCGCTGTCGCAGACCGTCGTGGGGCTGCTGTTCGTCGTCTACCTGGCGGGCGCCGCCTCCTCCGCGCTGGCCGGGCGCCTGACCGCGCACGGGCGCCTGCCGGTGCTGCTGGGCGCCACCGGCGTGTTCGCCGCCGGCTGCCTGCTGACGCTGGCGCACTCGCTGCCGCTCGTCGGCGCCGGCCTGGTCCTGCTGACCGCCGGGTTCTTCGCGGCGCACGCCGTGGCCAGCGGGTGGGTGGGGGCCCGGGCCGGGGCGGGGGTGCGGGCGCAGGCCTCGGCGCTCTACACGTTCGGCTACTACGCCGGTTCCAGCCTGCTCGGCTGGCTGGGCGGTCTGGTCCTGGGCGCCGGCGGGTGGACGGGCGTGGTGGTGGCCGTCGTGGTCCTGGCCGCCGCGGCCGCGCTCGCCGCCGCGCTGGTCCTGCGCACCGGGCGCCCGGCGGGCAGCATGGGCGCGTGAGCGGGGACGAGCGGGAGCTGCGGCGGTTGCGGGACCTGGTGGGCGCCGGCGGCGTGGCCGTCCTCGCCGGGGCGGGCATGTCCACCGACTCCGGCATCCCCGACTACCGCGGCCCGAACGGCTCGCTGCAGCGGCACACCCCCATGACCTACCAGGAGTTCACCTCCTCGGCCGAGGGGCGGCGGCGCTACTGGGGCCGCAGCCACGTCGGCTGGGAGCACTTCCGCCGCGCGCGGCCCAACGCCGGGCACCGGGCCGTGGCCGCGCTGGAGGCGGCCGGTCTGGTCGACGGCACGATCACGCAGAACGTCGACGGGCTGGACCTGGCCGCCGGCAGCCGGAACGTCGTGGAGATCCACGGGAACCTGGACCGCGTGGTGTGCCTGCGCTGCTCCGAGGTCACCGACCGCGCGGAGCTCGCGGTGCGGCTGCGCGCCGCGAACCCGGGTTTCGACGAGCGGGTCCGGGAGTTCCGCGCGCTGAACCCCGACGGCGACGCCGACCTCACCGAGGAGCAGCTGGAGGGTTTCCGCACGGTGCCGTGCCGGCGCTGCGGCGCGGACGCCCTCAAGGCCGACGTGGTGTTCTTCGGCGAGACGGTCCCGCGCGATCGGGTCGACGCCTCCTTCGCGCTGGTGGACGGCGCGCGCGCCCTGCTGGTCCTGGGTTCCTCCCTGAAGGTCATGTCGGGTTACCGGTTCGTGCTGCACGCCGCCAAGCGCGGCACCCCGGTGGCGATCGTGAACTCCGGTCCCACCCGCGGCGACGCGAAGGCGGACGTGCGGGTGGACGCGCCGCTGGGCGAGGTGCTGCCGGCGCTGGCCGCCGAGCTGACCCCCGTGTGCTGAGGGGCCGGGCCGTGCGCTGGTACGCGGACCTGCCCGCGGTGCGCGCCCGGCAGGTGGCCGCCGACGCGGTGTGGCTGGTCCTCGTGACCGCCTCGGTGCTGCTGGGCCGGGCCGTGGCCGGGGCCGTGGCCGCGCTGGCCGACCCCGCGCGCGGTCTCGCCGGTGGGGCGCGGGACCTGTCGCGGCAGCTCGACGGCGCGGGGGAGAGCGCCGCCGACCTGCCGCTCGTCGGGGACGAGCTGACCGGGCCCCTGCAGCGCGCCGCCGACGGCGCCGCGTCGCTGGCCGCCGCCGGGCAGGAGCAGGTGGACGCGGTGACGCACCTGGCCGCGGTGCTCGGCGTGGCGACCGCGGCGGTGCCGATCGCGCTGGTCACCCTGCTGCACCTGGTGCCCAGGCTGCGCTGGCGCCGCCGCGCCGGTGAGGCCCGTCGGCTGGCCGCCACCGCGGGCGGTGAGCGGCTGCTGGCCCTGCGCGCCCTGTACACCCGTTCGTCCGCCGAGCTGCTGGACGCGCACCCGGACCCGGCGGGCGCCTGGGCGCGCGAGGACCCCGCCGCGCTGACCGCCCTGGCGGACCTGCAGCTGCGCGCGGTGGGCCTGCGCCCCCGCGACACCCCCCGCTGACCCCCGCCACCCCCTCGCCGCGGTGAACAAGGAAGTTG
>NZ_JBJLSE010000040.1:0-33493 GCF_050871845.1 Kineococcus arenarius subsp. arenarius | reverse complement strand
GCCCCGGGACGGGACGTCCCGGGGCACCGGTGCTCGGCGGCCTCAGCCCCAGCGGGCGGCGAGCCGGTCGTGCCGGGCGTCGACGTCGGGGTCGGGTCGGCACAGCTCGGGGTGCGTGTCGTGGTGCTCGACGATCTCCCGGGCACCGGCGGCGAAGCTGGTGGTGGCCGCGAACCCCGGCACCAGCCGCGCGAGCTTGGTGTTGTCGAAGACGACCGAGTGGGCCTTGTCGCCCAGCAGGCTCGGCCCGCGCGAGGGGTCGTCGCGGGCGATGGCGTCGGAGGGCACGTGCACGAGCACCGGTTCGTCCACCCCGGCGGCGCGGGCGAGGGTGCGGTGGACCGCGTCCCACGTGAGGGCCTGGTCGGAGGTGATGTGCACGGCGTCGCCGGTCAGCGCGGGCTCGCCCAGCAGTGGCACGAACCCCTTCGCGAAGTCGGTGTGGTGGGTGAGGACCCACAGCGAGGCCCCGTCGCCGTGCACGACGACCGGCGCACCGCGGCGCATGCGCTCCACGACCGTCCAGCCGCCGTCGACCGGCGGTGAGGTGCGGTCGTAGGTGTGGCTGGGGCGCACCACCGCCGCGGGGAACCCCTCCTCCCGGTAGGCGCGGGTCAGCAGCTCCTCGCAGGCGATCTTGTCGCGGGAGTACTGCCAGAACGGGTTCGCCAGCGGGGTGGACTCGGTGATCGGCAGGTGCCCCACGGGTTTCTGGTAGGCGGAGGCGCTGGAGACGAACCAGTACTGCCCCACGCGCCCGCGGAACGTCTCCACGTCGGCGGCGACGTGCTCGGGCGTGAACGCCAGGAAGTCCACGGCCACGTCGAACTCGCTGCCGCGCAGCGCCTCCCGCACGGCGGGGACGTCGCGGACGTCGGCGGTCACCTGCCGCACGCCCGCGGGCAGGGGGCGCTTGGACGCCGTGCCCCCGCGGTTGAGGACCGTCAGGTCCACCCCGCGCTCCACCGCCAGCGCCGCGCACGCGGAACTGATGATCCCCGTACCCCCCAGGAACAGCACCTTCAGCGCCACGCGCCCACTCCCGTCCTCGACACCGTCGTCGTGCGCCGCCCGCGGTGGCCGGCGGCGAGCCGAGACTAGGCCCGGGACGGTCAGTGCACGACCTTGAGCCCGATGACGCAGCCGACGATCCCGGCGAGGAACAGCACCTTGAGCACGGAGAAGCTCTCCGCGCCGGTGAGCATCGCGTACGCCACGGTCAGCACCGCGCCGATGCCCACCCACACCGCGTAGGACGTGCCGACGGGCAGCTCGCGCATCGCGTACGCCAGCCCGGCCATGCTGGCGACGACGGAGACGGCGAACACGACGGTGGGCGTGAGCTTCGTGAACCCCTGCGAGCGGTCCAGCGCGGTGGCCCACACCGCTTCCAGGGCTCCGGACAGCACGAGGACGATCCAGTGCACGCAGACCTCCGGGTGACGGGGACGGGAGGCACGACGGTCCCACGCCCACCGGCCCCGGGCACCGCTGCGGGCGGGCGGCTCGCCGCGACGCCCCGGATACGCTGGGACGGTGACCCCCGGAGCCAGGTCCCCGCTGCGCGCGCTGGGGTCCATCGAGATGCAGACGCGCCGCGAGCTCATCCACGCCCGGCTGCGCGAGGCGATCAGCTCGGGCGAGCTCGCCCCGGGCACCCACCTGGCGGAGGTGGAGCTCAGCGAGGCGCTCGGCGTCAGCCGCGGGACCCTGCGCGAGGCGCTGCGCCAGCTGCAGCAGGAGGGCCTGCTGACGGCGGACGCGCGCGGGCGCCTCTCGGTGCGCGTGGTCACCGAGCAGGAGGTCGAGGAGATCTTCACCGTCCGGCACGCGCTGGAGAGCCTGGCGCTGGAGCTGATCTGCGCGCGCGAGGACCGCACCGCGGCGGTGGCGCGGGTGCGCCAGGAGCTGGAGACGCTGCGGGACGCAGAGGGTGACTTCACGGCACAGCTCGACGCGGACCTGGCGTTCCACGAGCGCATCTGCGAGCTGAGCGGCAACACCACGCTGCTGCACAGCTGGCGCTCGGTCAGCGGCCTGGCCCGTGCCGCGATCACGGCGGCGGGGCCGGAGACGGCGGTGCTCAACATGGCCTACCAGCGCCACGCGCCGATCGCCGACCTGCTCGAGGCCGGCGACGCCGCGGGCGGCCGGGAGTTCCTGCGCACCCACATGCGGGACGCGGCGGAGCGGATCGAGCAGCGGATGCACGAGCGGGCGGAGTCCGCCGCCGGCTGACCGCCGCGACGCCCGCCCACCGGCCCGCCGGGGACTTGACAGGAGCCCACCCCGACGTGCCACAGTTCCCACGTCCTACTGTCAACAGTAGGAGCGATGACAGTCCAATGCCGGACGGTCCCCCGTCGAAGGAGATGGCAGTGACGACAGCGAACGCTCGGGTCCTCGGGACCGAGCACAAGAAGCGGGTGGCCGTCGGCAGCGCCGTGGGCACCACGGTGGAGAACTACGACTTCATCGGGTTCGGCACGGCCGCGGCGCTGTACCTCGGTGACGCGTTCTTCCCGGACAGCGACCCCACCACGGCGCTGCTGTACTCCTTCGGCACGCTGGGCGTCGGGTTCGCCGCCCGCCCGCTGGGCGGCATCATCGGCGGCTACCTCGGCGACAAGATCGGCCGCCGGCCGGTGCTCATCGCCTCACTGCTGATCATGGGCCTGTCCACGGTGCTCATCGGCGCCCTGCCCACCTACGAGACCGTGGGCATCCTCGCCCCGATCCTGCTCATCACCGTCCGGATCATCCAGGGCCTGGCGTTCGGCGCAGAGTGGGGCGGCGCGATCCTCATGACGTACGAGCACGCCCCGTGGAAGAAGAAGGGCGCCTACACGGCCATCCCGCAGGCCGGGTTCCCGCTGGGCCTGCTGCTCGCCAACCTCGCCTTCCTCGCCAGCGCCAGCCTGCCGGGCGACTGGGCCTGGCGCGTGCCGTTCCTGCTCAGCTCGATCCTCATCGGCGCGGGCATGTACATCCGCCTGAAGGTCGAGGAGTCCCCGGACTTCGAGGACGCCAAGGAGCAGGGCGACCTGGTGAAGAACCCGCTCGCCGAGGTGATCCGCCAGGACTGGCGCAACCTGCTGCGCGCCTTCGGCCTGCGCATCGCCGAGACCGCCGGCTACGCGGTCTCCATCTCCTACGTCACCTCCTACGTCCACGACCAGGGCCTGGCCGAGCGTCCCGACACCATCCTGGCGATCGTCGTCGCAGCGCTGATCGGTTTCCCCGCCACGCTGCTGTGGGGCCGCCTCACCGACCGCATCGGCCGCAAGCCCGTCTACGCGTTCGGCACGACGCTGATGCTCCTGTTCGGCATCCCGATGTTCCTCATGCTCAACACGGGGAACCTGGGGCTCATCATCGCCGTCTTCGTCATCGCCTTCGCGGTGTGCCAGAACTCCCTGGCCGGCACGCAGGGCGCGTGGTTCGCCGAGCTGTTCAGCACCGCGACCCGTTCCTCCGGCGCCTCGCTGGCCTACCAGCTCGCGGCCGTGGTCTCCGGCTTCACCGCCTTCGCGGCCGTCGCGGCCTACGAGGCGTTCGGCTGGGCGGGCCCCGCGGGTCTGTTCATCGTCTTCGGCCTCATCGGCCTCATCGCGACGCTCGCGACGCCGGAGACCAACGGCGCCGCCCGCCGCGCCGAGGTCGAGCGCGCCACCGCTGCCGTCACCACCTCCCCGGGCACCTCCACGACCGCCGCGGTGTGACGAGCCCGACGCTCGCGCACCGAACCCGCTCGAAACCCAGCACCCAGCGAAGGACCCCGACATGAGCTACCAGACCGGAGTCGGCCAGCGCACCGCCGTCGTCACGGGCGCCGCCTCCCCCCGCGGCATCGGTTTCGCCACCGCCCGCAGGTTCGCCGCCGAGGGGTGGGCCGTGGCCCTCCTCGACATCGACGGCCCGGGCGCCGAGGCCGCCGCGGACAAGATCGCCAGCGAGTTCAAGGCCCCCGCGCTGGGGCTGGCCGCGGACGTGACCGACCAGGAGTCCCTGGCGCGCTGCGTCGAGGCGCTCGCCGCCTCCGAGCTGCCGCCCGTGGGCGCCCTCGCCAACATCGCCGGTGTCGCCTCCCCCACCCCGTTCCTCGAGGTGGACCTGAAGGAGTGGCACCGCGTGGTGGGCATCAACCTCACCGGCACCTTCCTGGCGTGCCAGGCGTTCCTGCCGCAGATGATCGAGAACGGCTACGGCCGCATCGTGAACATGTCGTCGGTCTCCGCGCAGCAGGGCGGTGGCGTGTTCTCCAAGACGCCGTACTCCGCGGCGAAGGCCGGCGTGCTCGGTCTGACGCGCTCCCTGGCCCGCGAGGTGGCCCCGCACGGCATCACCGTCAACGCCCTCAGCCCGGGCGTGGTGGACACCGACATCCGCGCCGGCGCCACCGACGAGGACAACGAGGCACGCCTGGCCGCCGCGGTGCCGATGGGCCGGCAGGGCACGCCCGACGACATGGCCGCCCTGGTCGTGTTCCTCTCCAGCGAGGACGCCTCCTACATCACCGGGACCACCCAGAACATCAACGGCGGTTCGTACATCGCCTGAGCGTCCGGCCCCCGGACGGTCTCGGAAGGAGCACCCGTGAGCGCAACACCCCTGGCGACGGCGCGGCGCGTCGGCATCTCCACGATCACCTTCCGGTTCCGGCCGCTGGAGGAGGCCCTGACCCTCATCCAGCGGATCGGCGCCGTGGAGGTGGACCTGGGAGCCATCCCCGCCGTGACGGACCACGTGCCGGTGCCCTTCACCGGGGACCCGCAGGAGTACGTGGCCGCGCTCGCGGCGCACGGCCTGGCCGCCGGCGCCGTGAACTCCGACGTCGGCCCGCTGAACGACCCGGCGCTGGACGCCGGGACGCTGGCGGCGACGGTCCGCCCGCTCGTCGAGCTCGCGGCGGCGACGGGTGCGGCGCTCGTCGTCCCGTGCGGCGGGCCGTCGTGGGACGCGTACGTCGACGACGAGGCGGACCTGGCCCGCTGCGTCGAGAACCTGCGCGCGATCTCGCGGCTGTGCGGCGAGCGGGAGGTGCGCCTGCTGGTGGAGGTGCTGCACCACCGCCGCTGGGTCCACGACGTGGTGCGCGCCGACCGGGTCCTGGACGCCCTGGGGCCGCAGGAGATCGGGCTGCTGCTGGACACCTCGCACGTCGTCGCCTCCGGGGACGACGTCGTGGCCTGGGCCCGGGCGCACGCCTCGCGGGTGGAGCGCGTGCACCTGCGCGACGCCGTGCCCGGCGACCTCAACCTCGGCATCGGGCGCGGTGACGTCGACTTCCGCGGCGTGCTCGGCGCCCTGGAGGCCGGCGGTTTCACCGGCACGTACGTGCTGGAGCTGGAGACGCACGACGTCGAGGAGGACGAGCGCGAGGCCGACGCCCGGCGCTCCTTCGACGAGATCGCCGCCCTGCTGGACGAGGTGGCGCAGCCCTGAGCGCCGCGGGAGCGGCCCACCCGAGTCGTCAGCGGGCGGACCGCTCCCGCGGGAGCCGTCCTCGCCCCCCGGAACTCCTCGTGCTGCTCACCGTCGGCGTCGCCGGGCCCGCGCTCAGGGGTTCGGGCAGCTGCGCAGGTCCGACACCTCGAACTCGGGCACCTGGCGGCCCTCGAGCTCGGCCGCGGTCAGGACCTCGCCGTTCTCCTCGATGTCCTCGATGAGCCACTGCATCTCGCGGATCTCGCGCTCCTGCGCCTCGATGATGGACGCGGCGAGCCGGCAGACGCGGACGTCGTCGAGGTCGGCGTGCGCGGAGCGGGTGATCGCGAGCGAGTGGTGCGGGACCATCGCGCTCATCCAGCCGATGTCGCCCACGGTCGCCTGGCTGCGGTCCAGGAAGGTGCCGCCGGCCAGCAGGAGCACGCCCGCCACGACGATCGCGATGTTCCCCTTGACGCTGCGGTACATCTTCAGCATCCAGGCGATCATGACCAGGGCCATCGCGCCGCCCATGGTCAGGGCCATGAAGACCCGGCTCTCGCTGAACATGACGTGGTCCCACTGCCACGTGCCGACGAACATGACGGCGTACATGACGACCATCGACGTGAGGATCATGGCCGCGAAGCGCAGGTACATCCTGCGCACGTGCTTGCCGTGGTCCTCGCGCCGGCCCTGATCGCCGTGCTGGCCCTTGTCGCTGCCAGGCGTCGTCACCACTGCCCCCTGCTGATCGACGATGTCCGGCACCTCGACGGGCCGGTGCACGCCGAAGGTACGAGGCGTGCGGAACATCCGCACGTCGGTACGGGTGTCCGGCGATCCGACCCGTGGGCCCGTCGGGTCGGCGGTGGCGCCGACGGTGAGGGGTGCGGGACGGGGTCGAGGTGAGCCCTACCGTGCTGGCGTGCGCCCCGCCCCCGCCCCTCCCACCCGCGTGCTCGGCCTGGCCTGCTCCGCGGCCGGGGGCGTCACGGACGTGCGCGAGCGCCTGGTGGAGCCGCTGCTGGCGGCGGGCTGGACCGTGGTGGTCACCGCCACCCCGACAGCGGCGGCGTGGCTGGCGGACGCCGGTGAGGACCGCCGCGTCGCGGAGGCGACCGGGTACCCGCTGCGCAGCACCTCCCGGCTGCCGCACCAGCCGCGCCCGCACCCGGACCCGCACTGCTGGGTGGTGGCACCGGCCACCGCCGGCACGGTCGCGAAGCTCGCGCTGGGCATCGCCGACAACCAGGCCGTCACCCCGGTGTGCGAGGCGATCGGCGCGCGGGCGGTGCCGGTGGTGGTGCACCCGCGCGTCAGCGCCGGGTCCGCCGGGCACCCGGCGTGGGCCGGGCACCTGGCGGTGCTGCGCGGTGCGGGGGTGCGCGTGGTCGAGGGCGAGCCGGACGGGGACGTCGCCTGGGGTGCGGTGCTGCGGGAGGTCGAAGCGGTGGCCTCGACGTCCTCCTGACGTCTGGTCTATCAAATAGTAGAGGTCCTGATACTTTTTGATGATGATGGTGATCACGTGGACCTGAGCAACCCGATCAGTGCGGTGATCCCCACCCTCGAGGGGCAGGTCCTGCGCGTCCTCGCCGGCACGTCCCAGCCATTGACGGCGTCGACGATCGCTCGACTCGTCTCCCGCGGCAGCGCCCCCGGTGTCCGAGTCGCCCTGCGACGACTCGCGGCCACGGGCACGGTCGTGCAGGACCAGGTCGGCAGTCAGTACGAGTACCGGGCGAACCGGGCTCACGCCGCCTGGTCGGCCATCCAGTCGGCCGTCGACTTCGCCAACGGCTTCCGCACCCGCCTCGACGCGCAGATCGCCCACCTCGTCGCGGAGTCGGCGCAGGGCGCACGGGTGACCTGCGCGGTCTTCGGGTCCACCGCGCGCGGGACGGCGGACGTGGACAGCGACATCGACCTCCTGCTCGTGGTCCCGGACGACGCACCGGAGGTGCTCACCGAGTCGATGAGCCGCCGCGTCGCCGAGGGCGTCGAAGCGTTCACCGGCAACCCGGCCAACGTCCTGCTGCTGACCGCCGGGCAGCGCGACGAGATGGTGGGGCGCGACGACGCGCTGGTGCGCTCCTGGCGCGCGGAGGCCCGCACCGTCCACGGACCCGCCCTGCTGCCCACCGCGAAGGAGGCGTGATCCGTGCCCAGGCCGCTGCGCACCCGCCCGATGAACCGCAACGACTGCAGGCAGCGCGCCGCCACCGCGCGCGAGCACCTCGCCGTCGCCCGCAAGCGATCGGAAGTGGCCGACACCCAGCCGGGCCCGTCGGAGATGGCGCAAGTGGCGGCGTCGAACGCGGTCCTGGCCGGCACCGCCGCGGCCGACGCCCTCTGCGGCGCCGTGCTCGGGGAGTGCTCCCACGAGCAGGACCACAGGACGGCCACCTCCCTGCTGAGGCGGGTGGAGGGGGCTGACGGCCTGGCTGCGAAGCTGCAACGACTGCTCGCGGACAAGTCCGCGCTCCAGTACGGCGGTTACTGCACCGACGCCGTCGCCCGGACGTCGGTGGCGCAGGCCCACGCACTCGTCGAGGCGCTGGGCGCGCACGACCTGTGATCCGGCACGACGAAGGCCCCGGTCCACCGCGCCCCGGCCGCGCGCTGATGCGGCCCCGGCACCCCGCGACCGCGCGTCAGCCGGGAGCGCCGCCGGCGAGCGCCCGCTCGACGGCGGCCTCGACGTGCAGCCGCGTGCTGGGGAAGACCGGCACCGGGCAGTCCTGCGGCCCGATGAGCAGCTCGATCTCCGTGCACCCCAGCACGACGCCCTGCGCACCGGCCGCGACGAGGTCGTCGATGACCTCGCGGTAGCGGGCGCGGGAGCCGTCGTCGACGACCCCGAGGCACAGCTCGTCGTAGATGACCCGGTGGACCAGCTCGTGCTGCTCCGCCCCGGGGACGAGGACGTCCACGCCGTGGCCGGCCATCCGCTCCCGGTAGGAGTCCCGCTCCATCGTGAACGCCGTCGCCAGCAGACCCACCCTGCTCAGCCCGGCGGCGCGCACGGCGGCGGCGGTGACGTCGACGATGTGCAGCAGGGGGACGGTGACCGCCGCCTGCACCCGGTCGGCCACCTCGTGCATGGTGTTGGTGCACAGCAGCAGCAGGTCCGCGCCGCCCGCCTCCAGGCTCGCCGCGCAGCCGGCGAGGAACCGCCCCGCCTCCTCCCACTCCCCCGCGACCTGCAGCCGCTCGACGTCGGCGAAGTCCACGGAGGCGAGCAGGCAGCGGGCGGAGTGCAGCCCCCCGAGGCGCTCGCGCACCAGCTCGTTGGCGAGGCGGTAGTACTCGGCGCTGGACTCCCAGCTCATCCCGCCCAGCATCCCGATCGTCAGCACGGCGTCCCCCTCCCCCGCCGGGCACCTCCCGGCGCGGGGACATCGTCGCGGTCCCGCGCCCCCGGGGGGAGAGGTTTTCCGGTCCGGACGCCCCTAGAGGAAGCTGACGCCGACGATCGCGCCGACCCAGACGACGGGGATGGCGACGCCCTCGAAGCCGATGCCGCGCCGGCCGCGCAGCAGCAGGCCGGCCGCCAGCAGGGCGCTCATGAGCAGGCCGGCGGCGAGCAGCAGCAGGCCGGAGGCGCCGGCGTCGGCGTAGATCGGGCCCTCGCGGTAGAACACGTCGGCCACCGCGATCTGCAGGGCGTCGAAGACGTTGCCGCCGATGATGTCGCCGACGCCGAGCGCGAGGGCGCGCAGGCGGACGGCGGCGATGAGGGTGACGAGCTCCGGCAGGGACGACACGGCCGTGGTGAGGGTGGAGCCGACGAGGCCACCGGAGGCGCCGGTGGCGTCGACGACACCGAGCCCGGCGCGGCCCACGACGTACCCGGCGACCGCCATCGCCACCGCGAGCAGCGCGAAGGAGACCGCGAGGCGGCGGCCGCTGGCGCCGCTGCCCTCCTGGGGCACGTCCTCGACGGTCTCGTCGGTCACGACGGGCTTCCACATGGGGTCGTCGTGCAACCGGCGCACGAGCACCAGCCCGCCCGCGTAGAGCACGGGGATCGCGATCGTGGCGGGGTGGACGCTGAAGACGGCCAGGTCGGGCAGGGCGAAGCCGATCAGCGGGACGGCCAGCAGGCCGAGGAGGACGAGGGCCTGCATGAGGTTCTGGCTGGAGGCCGCCGCGTGCTCGAGGTTGACGCGGCGGTAGTACAGGTCGGCGACGGCCAGCCAGACCGTCTGGATGAGGATGCCGCCGACGGGGTTGGCGAAGGCGAACTGCGCGTCCCCGGACAACCCGCCGACGGCCACGGTCACCAGGCCGGGCAGGGACGTGGTCGCGCCCAGGAGCACGGCGCCGGCGATCGCCTCCCCCATGCCGGTGCGGTCGGCGATCTCGTCGGCGACGGCGGTCATGCGGGTGCCGGTGACGACGATGACGACACCGGCGACGACGAGGCCGATGAGGCTGGGCAGGAGCGGCCAGGGGACGTCGGGGTCGAGGAGGGACACGGCGGACAACCCTGGCGGGCGCGCTGCGCGCCCGCCACCGGTGCGAGATCACCCCGGACGGGACCGGTCGCTCAGCGCCAGCTGGAGAGGATCTCCACCAGCGCCTCCGGCTGGGCCAGGTGCGGGAAGTGCCCGCTGCCCGGCAGCACTGTCATCGCGGCGTCCGGCAGGTGCGTGCGCAACCAAGCCCGGTAGGCGGGGTTCAGCGGGGCGCGGCTGACGTGGTGGTAGGCGGTACCGGACTCGCGCAGCGCGCTGAGCTGGCGAGTGCGGTGTGCGCGCAGCTGCTGCGGCGGCGTCGTCAGGACTTCGTGCCAGTACCCCAGGAGCAGGTCCTGGCGTGGCGTCGATCGCAGCAGGCCCTGCAGCGCGGGGGGCAGTTGCTCGACACCCATCCCGGCCAGCAAGCGTTGCCACACCCTCAGGTGGTCCGGCCCGCGCAGCTCGGGCTCGAGCGAGCGGAGCAGGTCGCCGAAGGAGCCGGCCAGCAGCGGTTGATCGATGTTCAGCACTGCGCGCGCCGGGTGCTCGGCCGCGTAGACGGTGGCCAGCACTCCCCCGATCGAGTGGCCGACCAGCACAGGCGTACCCAGGTGCGCGGCGGTGATCGCCTCGTGCAGCACGTCGGCGACCTCACGCAGGTCGTACGAGCCGCGCCGAGGGGAGCGACCGTGTCCCGGCAGGTCCACCGTCAGCGTCCGACGCCGACCCAGGGCGCTGACCAGCGGACCCCACGTGCCGCGATCGAACGTCAGCCCGTGCACGAGCACCACCGGCGCCGTCCCGTCGTCGGTTCCGGTGAGGTCCGCATCCAGTTCACCGAACCGCATCGGTCGTCTCCTCGGGGCGCGACGGCGCCGGGCGCCGGGCCGCTGCTCGGCGGACCGGCTGGCGGATCAGGTCGGCGGCCTTCTCGCCGATCATGATGGTGGTGGCGTTGGTGTTGACCGGGACGATCCGGGGCATGATCGAGGCGTCGGCCACGCGCAGACCGTTCACGCCGTGCACGCGCAGGTCGGGATCGACCACCGCACCCGGGCCGGTGCCCATCGCGCAGCTGCCGACCGGGTGGTAGTACGTGCTGGTGCCGCGGGCCAGGTACGAACGCAGCGCCGCTTCGTCCCCGGCGCCGGGCCCGGGGAGCACTTCGCGCGCGAGCCACGGCGCGAAGGGCGCGGTAGCCGCGATCTCACGAGCCACCCGCAAACCCTGGACCATGCGCCGCACGTCGGACTCCGAACCGAGGTAGTTCGGGTCGATCAACGGCGGGGTCGTCGGATCGGGTCCTGCGAGGCGGATGGACCCGCGCGACTCGGGCACCGTCGCGATAGCGAGCGTGAAGCTGTTGGGCGGGGCGCTCAGGTGCGGGGGGTGGAACGGCACGTGGATGAACATCAGCTGCATGTCCGGGCCTGCGAGCGACTCGTCGCTGCGCCACAGCATCGAGGTCTCGGCGTGGTTGGTGCGTCCAGCCGGGATCGGTTGCGATGCCTCGTAGACGACCCCGCACAACGGGTGGTCGTGCAGGTTCCGCCCCACCCCGGGCAGGTCGTGCACCACGTGGACACCGGCGGCTGCGAGCTCGGCAGCCGGTCCGATGCCGGACAACAGCAGCAGTCGGGGTGAGTCGACCGCGCCGGCGCTGAGCACCACCTCGGCGTCGGCGAACGCAGTGGTGAGTTCACCGCCACGTTCGAAGTCCACGCCGATGCACCGATCACCGTCCATGCGCAGCTTGCGGGCTCGGGAGCCGGTGAAGACGCTGAGGTTGGGTCGGCGCCCGCGCAGCGGGTGCAGGTAGGCGGCCGCGGTGCTCTGCCGGACCCCACCGGAGATCGAGAGGTCGTGCCAGCCGGCGCCCTCGCCGTGGGCGCCGTTGAAGTCCTCGGTGATCGGGAAGCCCGCGGCGAGCGCGCCGTCGAGGAACACCTGCGACAGCGGGTTGGCGTCCGCGGCGGCAGCAGGTGCGGGCGACATGGGCCCAGAGGTGCCGCGCAGGGCCGGAACGCGCCCGTGGGCCGTCTCCATGCGCTGGAAGTAGGGCAACACGGAGTCGTAGTCCCAGCCGGTGCACCCTGACTCGGCCCAGTGGTCGAAGTCATGGGGGTGCCCACGCAGGTACACCATCGCGTTGATGCTGCTGCTGCCGCCGAGGGTGTGGCCGCGGGGCCAGCCGTGGGAGTGCCCGGCGGTTCCCCTCTGCGGAACGGTGAGGTAGGAGTAGTCGACCTCGGTGCCCCACAGCGCCGGCCACGCGGGCGGCGAGGCGATCTCCGGCCTGGTGTCGGCCGGGCCGGATTCGAGCAGCAGAACTCGGGTGCTCGGGTCCTCGGACAGCCGCGCGGCGAGCACGGAGCCGGCCGATCCGGCTCCGATCACCACGTAGTCGTAGTGGCTCGCCTCGTCGGAGTGGCTCGTCTGCGCAGACGTTCGCGGTCGGGCGACCTGGTCGGCGGTGCGGTGCCCGCTCGCGGAACCGCCGCCAGGGGTGTCGGCTTCCTCCATGACCGTCTCCTTCTGTGGTCGTGAGCTTCTCGCTCGTCCTGGAACAGGTGGGTGGTCGACGGGTGGTGGCCCGACGCGCTGAGCAGGGAGCGGGTGTGCGCGGGGTGGTGGGGCTCGATGCCGGTCCGCGCGAACAGCTCGCCGATCGGGTCGTCCATCGAGGTGCTGCAGCCGGGCGGCGCGGTGGTGCGCACGCAGCACCTGCTCCCCGGCTGCACGGTGCTCCTCTTGTTCGGCACGCTTTCGCGTGCACGAGTTCGTGGCGGAGGCGTACGGGTTCGCGTCACCGCCGCCGCAACGGTGCGAGGTGTCGACCGGGCACTGGTCGCGTCGTGGGCCACCGGCACTGACGGGTGGAGATCACCACCTGCGGTGACCGTGTGGTGGGACGCCGCCCAACGGCCGATATATTGCATGCTCATCAAGTGGCCGTCAAGAGCCCCGTCGCGGCGGGAGCCGTCGGAGCGCGTCCCGGGTGCAGCGCGGGCCTTCGAGCCGGGGCTCGACGTGCAGCAGCCGGGCACGGCCGCGGTCGCGGCGGCTCTCGCACGAGCTGCGCACCTCCGCGCTGAGCGCGAGCGGAGCGGCGGCGCCCCGAGGTGCTGCGCACAGCCGGTTCCCGCCCACGGCCACGAGGCGGATCGATCCCCGCCGCCGGCGGGGGCCCGGCGCGCGCGAGGCGCTCGACTTCGGGCGACCGCTCCGCCGGGCCTGTCGGCCGCACGACCTCGTACGCGCGGGCGGACCTCGACACGACCCCTGGGGGATTCGCACCGGGGTGCCTCACGCACGCCACGTCGACCCCCCGCGGCTACCCGGGGCTCGCGCAGCGACGTGCCCGTCGCCGCCGGCGCGCCGGGGCGGTGCGCCGCGGCGGGCGACGACCTCGCCGCGACCGCGCGCGTCGATCCGGGTCGAGGTCGGTGGCGCTCAGTCCTGCGATCCGAGGGGCACCGGGGACGCGGAGTCGTGCTCGGCGGCGGGCAGGCTGTGCCAGGTGTCGTAGGCGACCCTCGCGGCACCCTCCACGTCACCGGCGGCGCAGAGCCGGATGAGCTCCTCGTGCCGGGCCACGGACGTCGCACCCCGCAGCGAGCCGAACCGCAGGAGCTCGGCACGGCGCACGGTGGGGGTGAACTGCTCCAGGACCGTGGCCAGCGCGCGGTTGCCGGCGAGGGTCACGAGCACGCCGTGCAGCTCGTCGTCGGCGCGCAGGGCCGCCTCGGCCTCACCGGCCTCGAGGGCGGCGGCGAACCGGTGGTTGGCGGCGCGCATGGCCGCCACGTCGGAACCGGCGAGCCGGGCGACAGCCTCGCGCACCGCCAGCTCGTGCATCGCCGCGACGACGTCGCGCGCGTCCCGGACCTCCCGGGTGTCGAGCGTGCTGACCACCGTCGAGCGGCCCGGCTGGGCCAGGACGAGACCGCTGTGCGCGAGCCGCAGGAGCGCCTCGCGCACGGGCGTCCGGCTGACACCGAGCCAGGCGGCGAGCTCGAGGTCCTTGAGCTGCTCACCTGGCGCGAACGTGCCGTCCACGATGGCGTCGCGCAGACGGCGGTACACGTCGTCGCGCAGCAGGCCACGTTCGACACCGGAGTCCCCCGGAGGAATCGGCATGCAATATACGGTAGCGCGCCGTGCGCTGGAGACCGCACCGGCGCGGCCCTCGACCTCCTGGCGCCGTCGGCACGTCTGCCACCAGCAGTGCACCACCCCTTGACAGGCCCCGAACCGCCTTCCAATATATCGCATGCTGCATGTAGCAAATGCTGGCCGGGTGGCGCTCCTCCCCCACCGTGCCGCTCGTCCACCGCAGCACTCCGCACGACAGCACCGGGCGGCCGCACCGCCCGCGACCGGAGAGGAACCAGCCATGACCACCACCCCCACCACCAGGACCCCCCTCGACGCCGCCAAGCCCACGGTGGTGCTCGTCCACGGGGCCTTCGCCGACTCCTCCAGCTGGAACGGCGTCATCGCGCACCTGCGGCGCGACGGCTACCCCGTGATCGCCGCGGCCAACCCGCTGCGCGGCCTGCACCACGACGCCCAGCACCTGCGCAGCGTCCTGCAGAGCGTGGACGGCACGGTCGTGCTCGTCGGCCACTCCTACGGCGGCACCGTGATGAGCGAGGCCGCCGACGGTGACCCCCGCGTGAAGGCGCTGGTGTTCGTCGCCAGCTTCCTGCTCGAGGTGGGCGAGAGCACCGGCGAACTCGCCGCGAAGTTCCCGGGAGCTCAGCTCGGCGCCGCCCTGGAACCCGTGCCGGTCACCACCGACGGGGCCACCAGCACCGACCTGCGCATCCGGCCGGAGCGGTTCCGCGAGGTCTTCGCCGCCGACGTCCCCGCCGACGTCGCCGACCTGATGGCCGTCACCCAGCGGCCCATCACCACCGACGCGCTGGCGGACCGGGCCACGCGGGCGGCCTGGAGGAGCACCCCGTCCTGGACGCTGATCACCCTGCAGGACCTGGCCGTCCCCGCCGAGTCCATGCGGTTCATGGCCGAGCGCGCGGGCTCACGCACCGTCGAGGTCGACGCCTCCCACGCCGTCACCGTCTCCCGGCCGGAGACCGTCGCCCGGGTCGTCGACGAGGCCGCCCGCTCCACCGCCGGCTGAGCGGCGGCCGGTTCGAGCCGGGCGCCGGGGCCGGTGCCGCCTTAACGGCACCGCCTCGACAGGCGGTCGCCAGCTCACCGCCGGCAGGGCGTCGACGGGCTGCGGAGGTCGTGCCGATCGCCCGTGGGCTCGATCGCGTCAGGACGGCGGGGGGCGGAGGCCGCGCTCGCGCATCCGAGCGGCCGCCCTGATCGCGTCTTCCACGAAGCGATCCGTCAGATCGGTGTAGCGGCGGATGTCGGCGGCGGACCACCCCTCGAGCACTTCAGCGATCATCCGGTCACCGAGGGCGTAGATGCCGCGCGCCGCGACCTCCCCCGACTCGGTGAGGGTGATCAGGCTCGCGCGTCGGTCGGACGGGTCGGTCGACCGCTGGACCAAGCCGTCCTCCTCGAGCCGGCGCACGATCTTGCTCACGTGCGACGCGCCGGTGCCGAGCGCATCGGCGAGGGCGGTCGGTCGCATCGATCCCCACGCCAGGAGGTGCCGGAGCGCTTGGTGCGACGGCTGGTCGAGGGACTCGCCGCTCTTCGCCAGGATCTGGCCCTGGAGCGCAGGTGAGTTCCACAGCATGATCAACGCGCTCAGGTCCGCGAGGAGCTGTGACCGGTAGGGGAAGTTGCCGGCGGGCGAGGGGCGCCGCCCCTCGGCGGCGCTCTCCTCGTTCACGCCTGCACCCTACCTGACCCACCCCTTCTCCGCCCGAAAAGTACTGTCCTGCAGGACAGCACTTCTGGTACGCTGACGCCCACCGTCCGAACGCTGCGAGCTGAGCCGAAGCGTCCACGCCGACGGACTCCTGCACGAGAGAGGTCGGGAACGATGAGCTCCATCACCCTCACCAAGGCCGTCCAGAACTTCGTGACGACCACCAACGCCCACGACGAGGAGGCGCTCTTCGCGGTCTTCGCACCTGGGGCCACCGTCGTCGACGACGGAACGACCTACGCCACCGAGGATGCGGTCCGCGAGTGGATCAGAGTGCACCAGGTGGAGCCCAGGATCGTCATCACGCCGACCTCCTTCGAGCGGAACCGCCTCGAGGCGTCCATCGACGGCGAGTTCCCGGGCGGCCCCCTGGCGTTCGTGTTCGCCTTCACCACGCAGGGCGACCTCGTCTCGCACCTGTCGATCGAATCCGCCTGACCAACGTCCCAGCGGAAGCAGTCCAATCGCTCCGGTCGAGAGAGGGCTGACGTCGGGCGCTGCCGACGAACTCATCAACCCCGCGGTGGTGACCCGACTGCGGGCTGCGCTGGCCGCCGTCGCGCCCACCGTCGATCTCCCTTCCCTGACCCGCGCCGAGGAGCCGCGGTTCTCCGGATGGATGATCTGACCCATCACAGATGGGAGTCGCTCCACGAGCCCTCGAGTCCGGGACAGGGAACGACCTCGACGCCGCGAGCGACTGGGCCGGTGATGCCGATGCCAACACCGGACGGGTGCTCCGGCGCGGCCCCAGAACGTTGGTCAAGCAGGGCGAACCCACCGCACTGACCCTCGTCGGGTTCACGGGGTACAGCTTCCACGTCACTCGGCTCCGCGTCTCACGCGATGTCGTCGCACGGGGGCGGCCGTCGAGTTCACGGCGGAGGCCACCACAGGCGGTCCTCACCGTGATCGAAGCGAGCGACCACGGCGGATAGCCGTTTCCGCACAACAGTTCCGAATGAACCTCTTCAAGGAGCAAGAGATGGATGAACCGAATCGCGATCGACTCGACGGCCGCCGAGCCCTCGTCACCGGCGGGTCCAAGGGATCAGGCAGAGCGGTGGCTGAACGTCTTCGGCGACTGGGGGCCGACGTCTTCGTGACCGCTCGATCGATGCCCGATGACTACGAGTTCCCCGACCGCTTCATCGAGGCCGACACGTCGACCGTGGAGGGCTCGGCGGTCGTCGCGGAGCAGTTGATCGAGGCGGGCGGTGCGGAGATTCTCGTGCACGTCGTGGGAGGCTCGTCGACACCGTCCGGCGGGTTCGTGAAGATCACCGACGAGCAGTGGCTGGCCGAGCTGCAGCTGAACTTCCTGGGCGCGGTCCGGCTCGACCGGGCGCTCGTCCCGCTGATGATCCAGTCCGGGTCGGGCGTCGTGCTCCACTTCACCTCCATCCAGCGGCAGATGCCGCAGTACGACGCCTCCCTGGCTTACGCGGCGTCCAAAGCGGCGTTGCGCACGTACAGCAAGGGCCTCGCGAACGAACTCGCACCCCACGGCGTGCGAGTCAACGCGATCAGCCCCGGCGGCATCCAGACCGAGGCGTACGAGAGATTCGTCGATCGAATCGCCGAGGGAAACGGCCTCAGCCGCGAGGAGGCCAAGAAGAAGATCTTCGACTCCCTGGGCGGGGTGCCGCAGGGCCGTTTCGCGACGCCGGAGGAGATCGCTGACCTCGTCGGCTTCCTGGTGTCCGACCGCGCCTCGGCCATCTTCGGCGCTGAGTACGTGATCGACGGCGGAACCGTCCCGACCGTCTAGTGCCCTCCGCTGGAGATTCGCTGCAGAAGTCGCCCGAGTGACGCCAGGACCTGATCAGCGGCCTCGGTCCGTGCGATCGACTCGGGGTTCTCGTTCCACGGTGACGGCGGCAGCGCGCGGTGGCAGATCGACGCGCACACCGGCCGCCCGGGCACTGGCGGAGACGCACGTGTCCACGAGATGCACGGCCCACGGCTGTCGTGGACGTATGCGCAACCGGAGACGCTGCGGCAACAACCGGAGGACTGAGCTGGGTTCTGCCAACCAGTTCCTGTTGCCGTCCCGGGGCCTCCGGGCGGGGAGGAGTTCACCATGACGACCGCTCACCGCTCAGTCCCTGACCGGGCGAGTCGGGCACCTGGAGTCCTCGTCCACGGCTCCCCGGGGCCGGGTCTGCTCGTGCTGGCCGCTGTCGGCCTGCTGCTCGCGGTCGGCTGTGTCACGCTCGGTCCGGCCGGGTTCGTCGCCGACGCCCGCAGGACCGTGACCTCCTGGATCGACGTCCTGGCCGTGCCGTGGCCAAGCGCCGTGCACCGAGCCGAGGTCGAGGCGGCGGGCAACGTGCTGCTGTTCGTGCCCGTGGGCGCGGTGGGCACCCTGACCCTCCGGCGCCGCGGTCCCGTCCTCCCGGTGGCCCTGGGAGCCGCTGCGTCGGCGCTCGTCGAACTGGCGCAGCACGCGCTGCCGGGCCGGGTGCCCGACGTCGTCGACGTGGTCGCCAACACGGCCGGCACCGTCGTGGGGGTCGCGCTGACCACCGTGCTCCTCGCTGCAGCGCGCCGGGCCGACCGGCACCGGGGAGGTGCGGGTCGCTCCCGGGTGGGGCTGCTCCCTGCGCTGGTGACCGCGCCGGTCCTGATCGCCGCAGCGACCGGGTGCTCGTCCGTGGATCCGACCGCTCCAGCCGCTGCCCCGACCGGTGCCGCCCCCACCCCGGCCGGTTCGTCGGACTCCTCGGCTGCCGCCACGTCCAGCGGGGGAGAGCTGACCGTCGAGGACGGCTACGTCCCCGACGGCGCGGAGCTGTCGCCGTTCGCCGACGTCCCGGCCATCACGCGTCTCGACAGCGCCCTGCGCACGGCGGTGCAAGACGCAGCCCGGGACGCCACGGCCGACGGGGTGCCCTTCCACGTGGCCAGCGCATGGCGCAGCGCGGCCCACCAGCAGGCGCTCTTCGACGCGGCGGTGGAGCAGTACGGGAGCCCCGTGGCGGCCCGGGAGTGGGTGCTCCGTCCCGACGAGTCCTCGCACGTCACCGGCGACGCGGTCGACATCGGACCCACGGACGCGATGGACTGGCTGTCCCGGCACGGCTCGGACTACGGCCTGTGCCAGACCTACGCCAACGAGATGTGGCACTTCGAGCTCGCCGTCGAGCGCGGTGGCCAGTGCCCCGCCCCGGCCACCGACCCCACCGCCGGCTGACCGGGTGCCCACCCGGCCCCGTCGCCTCCGACCCGCACCGCGCGCCGATACGCCGCCGATACGTCGCGCTCCCTACCATCGCCGCGTGCGGGTGCTGATCGCTGAGGACGAGCCCTACCTCGCCGACGCCGTCCGGGACGGTCTCCGGCTGGAGGCGATCGCCGCGGACGTGGTCCACGACGGGGGCAGCGCGCTGGAGAACCTGGCCGTCAACTCCTACGACGTCGTCGTGCTCGATCGCGACCTGCCCGGCACTTCCGGGGACGAGGTCGCCCGGCGGATCGTCGCCGACGGCCGGCCCTGCCGCATCCTCATGCTGACCGCGGCCGACCGGCTGGAGGAGAAGGTCGCCGGCTTCGAGCTCGGCGCCGACGACTACCTCACCAAGCCCTTCGCGATGCGAGAGCTGGTGGTGCGGCTGCGCGCCCTGAGCCGCCGTCCGGTCGACAGCACGCCGCCGGTCGTGGAGTTCGCCGGTCTCCACCTCGACCCGTTCCGCCGGGAGGTGCACCGGGACGGCCGGTACGTGGGGCTGACCCGCAAGCAGTTCGCGGTGCTCGAGGTGCTCATGGCCGCCCGCGGCGGGGTGGTCAGCGCGGAGCAGCTGCTGGAGCAGGCGTGGGACGAGAACGCCGATCCCTTCACGAACGCCGTCCGGATCACCATCTCCTCGCTGCGCAAGCGCCTGGGCGACCCGTGGCTCATCCACACCGTCCCCGGCAGCGGCTACCGGGTGGGTGCACCGGCGACCGCTGTCGACGGCACGACCGGTCCGGACCACCGGTGAGCGCCCGGCTGCGGCTGACCCTCAGCTACGCCGCCTTCCTCGCTGCCGCCGGCCTGGGCACCGTCGCGCTGCTCGCCTACGTCCTGCACTTCGTCCCCGAGGGGAACTTCAGCGACGCCGACGGCGTCCCCGCCCCGGATCGCGGCGACCTGCTGGCCGCGCTGGCGCCGAAGCTGGTGGTGGTGCTCACCCTGCTGGCGGTGGTCGGGTTGGTCGGGGGCTGGTTCCTGGCCGGCCGGATGCTCCGCCCGTTGCGCTCCATCCACGGAGTCGCCCGGCGGGTGGCGGCCGGCTCGCTGGAGCACCGGGTGCGCCTGGTGGGCGCCCGGGACGAGTTCGGTGAGCTCGCAGAAACCTTCGACACCATGCTCGACCGGCTCCAGGCCACCCTGGAGGAGCAGCGCCGCTTCGCGGCCAACGCCTCCCACGAGCTGCGCACGCCCTACGCCGTCGAGCGAGCGGTGCTCGACGTCGCACTGGCCGACCCGGCCGGCGTCGACGTCGCTCGACTCCTGCGCCAGCTGGACGAGACCAACCACCGCGGCATCGAGACGGTGGAGGCGCTGCTGTCCCTGGCGGCCCTCGACCAGGGCCGAACCCCACCCCTCGTCCCGGTCGACCTGGCCGAGCTCACCGCCGACGTCGTCTCGGACCTGACCGCACTGGCCGACCAGGCCGGGACCACCGTGCACGTCGATCTCGGCGAGGGGGATCTGGACGGCGCCGAGCCGTTGGTCCGGCGACTGGTGACCAACCTGGTGCTCAACGGCATCCGTCACAACACCGGTCCGGGCGGGCGCGTCCAGGTCACGACCGGGACGACCACCGACGGGCGGGCCGAGCTGCAGGTGGTCAACACCGGCCCGGTGGTTCCGCCGCACCTGCTGGCCGCGCTCACCGAACCCTTCGTCCGCGGCGCGGGACGCACGGCGCCCGGCAGCGCCCCGGGTGCCGGGCCCGCCCCACCCGGCAGCGGTCTGGGGCTGGCCATCGTGGCTCGGGTGGCCGAGGTGCACGGTGCCGCCCTGGAGCTGGGCGCGCCGCCGGAGGGCGGTCTGCGCGTGCGGGTGGTCTTCCCCGCGCCCGGAGGCACGACCGCGAGGGGGGCGGTCGGCGTCTGGACCGGGCCGGGGGCCGGTCACGCGGTTCCCGGAGACCCCTCTGACAGGTAGCGCGCTCGTGCCTCGGCCGGCAGGTGGCCACGGGTGCCGGGGCACGCGGACCTGGCCAGGGACGTGAAAAGGCCCTGACCTGCGAAGATGCTGGTCAGGGCCACGGAGCGGGTGACGGGAATCGAACCCGCGCTATCAGCTTGGGAAGCTGAAGTTCTACCATTGAACTACACCCGCACGTCCCGGGGGGCGCTCCGGGACGACACCACTCTAACGGACACCGCGCGGTGGTCCAGCCCCCGGCCCGCGAGCCCCCCGCACGGGGGCCGCGCGGCGGTAGCGTGGGCCCGTGCTGCTCTCCGACCGCGACATCCGCCGCGAGCTGGCCGCCGGGCGCGTGGTGCTCGAGCCGTCCGAGCCGTCGATGGTGCAGCCCTCCAGCGTGGACGTGCGCATCGACCGCTACTTCCGCCTCTTCGACAACCACAAGTACTCCGTGATCGACCCGGCCCAGGAGCAGCCGGAGCTGACGCGGCTGGTGGAGGTGCCGGCGGACGAGGCGTTCATCCTGCACCCGGGCGAGTTCGTGCTGGCCTCCACGTACGAGGTGGTCACGCTGCCCGACGACATCTCCGCACGCCTGGAGGGCAAGTCCAGCCTGGGACGGCTGGGGCTGCTGACGCACTCCACGGCCGGCTTCATCGACGCCGGCTTCTCCGGGCACGTGACGCTGGAGCTGTCCAACGTGGCGACCCTGCCGATCACGCTGTGGCCGGGCATGAAGATCGGCCAGCTGTGCTTCTTCCGGCTGTCCTCCCCCGCGGAGAACCCCTACGGCAGCGCCGCCTCCGGCTCGCGCTACCAGGGGCAGCGGGGCCCGACGCCGAGCCGCTCCTTCGCCCGCTTCCACCGCACCCCGGTGTGAGGCGGCGGTGCCCGTGCACCCGGCGACGGCGTCCGCGGGTGAGCTGCCGCCCGCGGCACCCGTTCGGCCCAGCGCACCCCCGGCAGCCCTACAGGTCGGGGCCCGGTCAGCCGTAGAGGAGTGCGTGAGGAGCACCACGCGGGCGGCCGGGCCCGCCGCACCGGGGACGACGCCGTGAGCGCCCGTCACCGCGCCGCCGTGCGCCCCGACGCCCCGGCCCACCAGCCCGGGACCAGCGTCTCCACCGTCCGCGTCGGCCGGCAGGGCATCTACGACGGCGAGCGCCGCCTCGTCGCCTACGAGCTGCTGTTCCGCGCCCACGGCGGCACCACCGCGGACCTGTCCAGCGGCGCCGAGCAGGACCACGCCACCTCGCAGGTCATCAGCGCCACCTTCGGCGACTTCGGCGTGGAGCAGATCGCCGGCGACAAGCCGCTGTTCATCAACCTCACCCGCGGCTTCTTCACCGGCGAGCTGCCGGTGCCGTGCTCGCCGCACCAGGTCGTGCTGGAGCTGCTGGAGGACGTGGAGGTCGACGAGGAGCTGCTGGCGGGCCTGGACCGGCTGCACGCGCAGGGCTACCGCGTCGCCGTGGACGACTTCGACGGCGAGGAGAGCCGCCTGCCGGCCGTCGAGCGCGCCGAGTACGTGAAGATCGACCTGGCGGCCAGCGGGGAGCGCTTCGAGGACGTGGTGGCGCTGGTGCGCCGGCACAACCCGTCGGCCCTGGTGGTCGTGGAGCGCGTGGAGGACGACGCGGAGTTCGAGCGGTGCGCGGCCGCGGGCTGCGACCTCTTCCAGGGCTACGGGCTGCAGCGCCCGGTGACCCTGGAGTCGGTGAGCCTGACGCCCTCGCAGCTGGTGTGCCTGCGCCTGGTGCGGGCGCTGACCGGCAGCGACGCGCCCATCGGGGAGATCGAGCAGCTGGTGGCCTCGGACCCGGGGCTGAGCCTGCGGGTGCTGCGCACGGTCTCCTCGGCCGGCTACGGCACCCAGCAGGAGATCTCCTCGCTGCGGCAGGCCATCGTGCTGCTGGGTCGGCGGCAGCTGTGCTCGTGGGTGGTGCTCATGCTGCTCGGCGGCGTGACGAGCGTGGACACCGAGTCCCTGACGACGGTGCTCGCGCGGGCGGCGGCGTGCGCGCGGCTGGTGCCGGCGGACTCGGACCTGGCGTACACGGTGGGGCTGCTGTCGGGCGTGGCGACGGTCCTGGGGATGGCCGAGGGCGACCTGGTGGAGACGACCGGCGTGGCGCTGTCGGTGCGGACGGCGCTGCTGGAGGGCCGCGGCGCGGCCGGGCGCGCGCTGCGGGCGGTGCTGTCCTACGAGGACGACGACGGCACCGCCGGCGAGCAGGGGCGGCCCGCGTACGAGGTGTACGAGGTGTCGCGGGCCTACCTGGCCGGGCTGAGCACGGCGATGGCCACGGTCGAGGCGGTCCTGGAGCACGACTGAGGGGGTGCGGGGCCCGCGCGGGCGACCTACCCTGACGCGGTGACCGGGCGGGGCGAGGGCGGTGGTCGCTGGGCCGAGCCCGTGGGGCCGTGCGACGCCGGTGAGGAGCGCGCCCTGGAGCTGGCCCACCGGGTGTTCGAGTCCGCGCGGCTGGGGCTGACCCGGCAGCTGTGCACCTACCTGGACGCCGGGGTGCCGCCGGACTCCACCGACTCCGCCGGCGACTGCCTGCTGGTGCTGGCCGCCTACCACGGCCACCGCAGCGCTGTGCGCGCGCTGTTGGAGCGCGGCGCCGACCCCGACAAGACCGACGCGGCCGGCCGCACGGCGCTGACGGCCGCGGTCTTCCGGGGGTTCTCGGACGTGGTGGTGGCGCTGGTGGGGGCCGACGCCGACCCGTACGCGGGCAGCCCCAGCGCGCTGGAGACGGCGCGCTTCTTCGCCCGCGAGGACCTCCTGGAGCTCCTGGAGGTGCCCGGTGAGGAGCTGGGGGGCGGCTGAGGCGCACCGCCCGGCCCCCCGCTGCCCTAGCCTGATCCCGACCGGGCCGCCCGAGGGCCCCGCTGGAGCTGGAGGCTGTGCAGGTGGATCCGACCGGGCCGGTCCCCCGCTACCGCCGCAGGTTCCTGCGGCACCCGGCCCAGGTCGTGGCGGTGGCGTTCGCGGCGGCCGTGGCCCTGGGCACGGCGCTGCTGTGGGTCCCGGTGGCCAAGCGGGGTCCCGGCGGCGCGGAGTTCGTCGACGCGCTGTTCACCGCGATCAGCGCGCTGTGCGTCACCGGGCACGTCGTGGTGGACACCCGCGAGCACTGGTCGGGTTTCGGGCTGGTGGTCATCCTGGCGCTGGCGCAGGTCGGCGGCTTCGGGATCATGACGTCGGCCTCCCTGCTGGGGGTGTTCGCCTCCCGCCGGCTGGGGCTGCGCTCGCGGATGCTGACGGCGACGGAGTCGCGCGGCCTGGAACTGGGCGACGTGCGCTCGGTCCTGGTGGGGGTCGTGCGCGTGTCCCTGGCGGTGGAACTGGTGACGGCGGTGGTGCTGATCACCCGCCTGCTGGTGGCCTACGAGCTCAGCGTCTGGGACGCGGTGCGCGAGGGCGTGTTCCTGGCGATCTCGGCGTTCAACAACGCCGGTTTCGCGCTGCGCTCGGACAGCATGACCGACTTCGCCACCGACGTGTGGATGTGCGGGGCCGTCATGGTGGCCAGCACGCTGGGCGGGCTGGGGTTCCCGGTGCTGCTGGAGCTGCGCCGGCAGTTCCGCCGGCCGAGGGAGTGGTCGCTGCACACGAAGCTGACGATGGTGACGACCGCTGCGCTGCTGGTCTTCGGGTGGGTGTTCCTCACCGTGAACGAGTGGCGCAACCCGGCGACGTTCGGGGCGCTGCCGTGGTGGTCCCGGCCGCTGGCGGGGTTGTTCCAGACGACGGCCACGCGCAGCTCGGGGTTCAACTCGGTGGACATCACGCAGATGAACGGCGGCTCGTGGCTCGTCATGGACGTGCTGATGTTCATCGGCGGTGGTTCGGCGAGCACCGCGGGCGGCATCAAGGTCACGACGTTCGCCCTGCTGCTGATCGTGGTGTTCGCGGAGTTCCGCGGTGAGGAGACGGTGAGCGTGTTCGCCCGCCGGGTCCCGGACCGCGTGTACCGGCAGGCGCTGGCCGTCGCCCTGGTCTCGCTGGCGGTCATCGTGGTGTCCACGCTGGTGGTGGTGGAGCTGAGCCGCGCCCCGCTGGACGCGACGCTGTTCGAGGTCGTCTCGGCGTTCGCCACGGTCGGGTTGTCCTCGGGGCTGGTGGCGACGCTGCCGGACTCCTGCCAGCTCATCCTGGCCCTGCTGATGTTCCTCGGCCGGCTGGGGCCGATCACCCTGGGGGCGGCGCTGGCCCTGCGCGAGCGCCGCCGCCTGTACGAGTTCCCCGAAGGGAGGCCGATCATTGGCTAGGAGGTCCGCGCTCTCACGCCCGCGGTCGGTGGTGGTGATCGGCCTGGGCCGGTTCGGCCGCTCGCTCGCGCTGGAGCTCATGGAGGACGGGCAGGTGGACGTCCTGGGCATCGACTCCGACCCCAAGCTCGTCGACGAGCTGGCCGGGCACCTCACGCACGCCGTGGTGGCCGACTCCACCCGGGAGGAGGCGCTGCGGCAGTTGTCGGTGCACGAGTTCGACCGCGCCGTGGTGGGGATCGGCACGAACCTCGAGGCGTCGATCCTGACGGTCTCGACGCTGCTGCAGTTCGGCATCCGCAACGTGTGGGCGAAGGCGATCAGCGACTCGCACGCGCGCATCCTGACGCAGCTCGGCGCGCACAAGGTGATCCGTCCCGAGCACGAGATGGGGTTGCGGGTGGCGCACCTGGTGCGGGGGCGGATGCTGGACTACATCGAGTTCGAGGACGGCTTCGCGATGGTGAAGACGACCGCGCCCGCTCCGCTGGTCGGGCAGACGCTGGCGGGGGCGCGGTTGCGCAGCACCTACCGGGTGACGGTCGTGGCCCACCACCGCCCCGGCGAGGGGTTCTCCTACGCCACGCCGGAGACGGTGCTCTCGGCCGACGACGTGATCATCGTGTCGGGGCAGATCCGCGACGTGGAGGCGTTCAGCTCGCTGGTGTGAGCCGCCGGCGCGGTGCCCCGCCGGCGGCGGGCGGGGTCCTCAGCGGTCCTCGCCGGCGGCGGCGACGTCCTCCTCGGGGCGCGGCGGGACGTCCTGGTCGGTCTCGAGCTCCGGCACCGGGGTGGCCGCGGGGTCGGGGCCGCGCCGGTCGACGCCCACGAGGCGGCGGCGCTCGGGCTCACCGCGCTCGGCGCGCGTGAGGTCGATGAGCTTGCGGCGGTCGTCGCTGCTGCGGCGCCCGTCGCCGGGCGCGGGGTCCGGTGCTGTGCTCACCCGGCAACCTCACCACGCCGTGCCACCGGCTGCCACCTCCCCTGTCATATAGTGTCCCTATGCAACCTGATGAGCGGCTCGCCGAGCAGCTCCTCGTGGCCTGCTCCGAGCTGACGCGCGCCGCGGGCGCCGCGGCGGGCTCCACCCCGCTCTCGCTGCCCCAGGGGCGGGTCCTGGGCACCCTGGAGCGCCGCGGACCGCTGCGCGTCAGCCGGCTCGCGGCGCTGGAGCGCTGCGCGCAGCCCACCATGACCGCCCTGGTGGCCCGGTGCGCCGGCTCCGGCCTCGTCACCCGCGCGGCGGACCCCGCCGACGCGCGCGCCACCCTCGTCTCCCTCACCGGACGGGGCGCGCAGGTCCTCGCCGAGCACCGCCGGGCGCTGTCCGCCCCCCTGGCGGCCGCGCTCGCGCGGGGCGGTGAGCACGAGCGCGCCGGCGCCGAGGAGACCGTCGCCCTGCTCACCCGGCTCACCGCCGTCGTGCGGGACGCCACCGCCCCGCCCTCCTGACCCCACCCTCCCGACACCACCACCGCTGACCCCACCACCGCGAGAGGAGGTCCCCGTGCCGAGCACCCCGCCCAGCACCCGAACCCGAACCCGAACCACCGGAACCCTGCAGCAGCCGATCGCCGTGTGGGCGGTCGCGTTCGCCGCCGTCGTCTCCTTCATGGGCATCGGCCTGGTCGACCCGATCCTGCCCGCCATCGCCGGCGACCTCGGCGCCACGGAGGCGCAGACGCTGCTGCTGTTCACGTCCTACCTCGGCATCACCGGCCTGGCGATGCTGCTCACCGGCTGGGTCTCCAGCCGGCTGGGCGCCAAGAAGACGCTCATGGCCGGGCTGGTGCTCATCGTCGTCTTCGCCGCCCTGGCCGGGGCCTCCGGCTCCATCGGCGCCGTCATCGGCTTCCGCGCCGGCTGGGGCCTGGGCAACGCGCTGTTCATCGCCACCGCGCTGGCCACCATCGTCAGCGCCGCCAGCGGTGGCACCGCCACCGCCATCGTCCTGTACGAGGCGGCGCTCGGCCTGGGCATCGCGATGGGCCCGCTCGCCGGCGGCCTGCTCGGCGAGGTGTCCTGGCGCGGCCCGTTCTTCGGCACCGCCGCCCTCATGGCGGTCGCGTTCCTCGCGATCGTGGTGATGCTGCCCGCCACGCCGAAGCCGGCCGCACCGACGTCGCTGGCCGACCCGGTGCGGGCGCTGCGCCACCCCGGCCTGCGCACCGTCGCGGTGATGGCGTTCCTCTACAACTTCGGCTTCTTCACCCTGCTGGCGTACACGCCGTTCGCGCTGGACATCGCCTCCCCCGTCCGGCTGGGCCTGGTGTTCTTCGGCTGGGGGGTGTGCCTGGCGGTGGCCTCGGTGTGGATCGCCCCGCGCCTGCAGCGGCGGTTCGGCCCGGTGCCCGTGGTGAGCGCGATGCTCGCCCTGTTCACCCTCGTGCTGGCGCTCGAGGCGGTCTTCGCCGGCACGCGGACCGTCCTGGTCGTGGGCACCGTCGTGGCGGGGCTGTTCCTGGGGGTGAACAACACCGTCGTCACCGAGCTGGTCATGGAGGTCTCCCCGGCGCAGCGCTCCACGGCGTCGGCGGCGTACTCGGCCGTGCGGTTCGCCGGCGGCGCGATCGCCGCGTGGGCGGCCGGCGAGCTGGGCGGCTCGGTCGGCGACTGGGCGCCGTTCGTGCTGGGCGCGGCCGGGGTCGCCGCGGGCCTGCTGGTGCTGCTGTCCGGCCGCCGGCACGTCGTGGCCCACCGCGCCGCGCCCGCGGCGCACTCCCCCGCCGAGGCCGCCGCCGTCACCGCCGGCGACGCCTGAGCCCACCACGGTGCGGCAGGATGGTCGCCCGTGGCCGAGCTGGTGTTCTTCTCCGGGACGATGGACTGCGGCAAGTCGACGCTCGCGCTGCAGGTCGACCACAACCACCGCGTCCAGGGCCGTCGCGGGCTGCTGTTCACCCGATTCGACCGCGCCGGCGAAGCCGTCGTGTCCAGCCGCATCGGCCTGGCCCGCCCCGCGCTGGAGGTCGCCGAGGGCACCGACCTGTGGGAGGAGGTGTCCCGGCGGCACCGCGAGCGGCCCGTCGACTACGTCGTGGGCGACGAGGCGCAGTTCTACTCCCCCGAGCAGGTCGAGCAGCTCGCCCGGCTGGTGGACGACCTCGGCATCGACGTGTTCGCGTTCGGGATCACGAGCGACTTCAGGACCAGGCTCTTCCCCGGCAGCGCGCGCCTGATCGAGCTCGCCGACCGCGTGCAGGTGCCCCAGGTGGAGGCGCTGTGCTGGTGCGGGGCGCGGGCCACCCACAACGCCCGCACCGTCGACGGCGTCATGGTCGTCGCCGGTGAGCAGGTCGTCGTCGGCGACGTGGGACGGGCCGAGGGCACCCTCGACGTGGGGCCGGTGGGCACCATCGCGTACGAGGTGCTGTGCCGGCGCCACCACGTGCGCCGCGAGACCGCGGCCGGCGCCGCCCGCGGGGTCGTGGACGTGCGCGCAGCGGCGGCCGTCAGCGGCGCGCGCGCGCCAGCAGCCCCGCGGTGAGGGCGGCGGCGCCGACGGCCGCACCGCCCAGGGCGCGCCGGTGCAGCAGCGCCCACACCTGCGGGCTGCGCTCGTGGGACTGCTCGTCGAACGGGCCGCGGCTGCCGTGGTCGCCGGGCACCGGCTCGTCCAGGTAGTCGCCCACCATCGTCTCGCGCGGCTGGTCGGTCTGCTGGCCGTCCACACCGGTGCGGGCCAGGTACCGGTCCAGCAGGGGCGCGACGAACCTGTTGCCGAGGATGGTGCCCACGGTGGACCCGCCCACCCAGGTGGTGCGGCGCGGTCGGTCCACCACGTCGCCCACCACGCGGGCGCACAGCTCCGGCTGGTAGATCGGCGCCACCGGCTGCGGGTGGTGGGGCAGCGTCGAGCGCACCCACCCGAACTGGGTGGTGTTCATCCCCGGCATGTGGACGATCGAGACGGTCACGGAACTGCCCTCGTTCAGCAGTTCCGTGATGACGCTCTCGGTGAACCCGACGATCGCGTGCTTGGCGCCGCAGTACGCGGACTGCAGCGGGATGCCGCGGTGGGCCAGCGCGGAACCGACCTGCACGACGCGGCCGCGGTCGCGCGGGCGCATCCGGGACAGGGCGGCGCGGGTGCCGTTGACGTAGCCGAAGTAGGTCGTGGTGGTGGCGCGCGCGTAGTCGGCGGGGTCGACCTCCCAGAACCGCGCGAACACGCTGGCCATCGCGTTGTTCACCCACACCTCGATCGGGCCCAGCTCGGCCTCCACGCGGGCGGCGGCGGCGTCCACGGCCTCGTGGTCGCCGACGTCGCACACGACCCCCACGGCGCGCCGGCCGCGCGCGGCGACGTCGGCGACGGCCCCGGCCAGCCCGTCGCGCCCGCGCGCCAGGACGGCGACGTCCCAGCCGCGCCCGGCGAGCTCGCGCACGACCGCGCGGCCCAGCCCGGCGGAACCGCCGGTCACCACGGCCACGCCCCGCTGCGAAGGGGGCGCGAGCAGCGAGACCAGCCCGTCGTCGCCCTGGCGCTCGTCGTGGCCGTCGCTGCTGGGGGCGCTCACCGGTCCTCCTGACGTCGTGGGCGCGGTCCGTCCGCGCCGCCCGCCCCCACCCTGGCGCACGGCGGCGCGGCGCGCCGCTCGGCACCGTGCGGGGTGCGGGCGGCGCACGGCGCGGCGAGGATGCCCCCATGGACGAGCACGACATCCACGAGCGGATCAACACCCTCGTCGAGCGCGAGCACGCGCTGCGCGCGGCGCTGGCCGAGGGCAAGCTCTCCGCGCAGGAGGAGCACGCGGAGCTGAAGGACGCCGAGCAGAAGCTGGACCAGCTGTGGGACCTGCTGCGCCAGCGCGAGGCCAAGCGCAACGCGGGGCTGGACCCCGACGAGGCGGACGCGCGGCCCGTGGGCGAGGTGGAGGGCTACCGGCAGTAGGTCACGCGGGAGGGTCCAGCACGACCTCCAGGCGCACCCCGGCCGGGGCGCCGGGCCGCACCAGCACGGGCACCCGCAGGGCCCGCCGGTGCAGGTGGCACGCCGCGCCCGGCACCGCGCCGGTGTCGCAGGTGGCCACCTGCAGGTCCAGGTGCAGCACACCCTCGGCCCTGCCGTCCGCCGCCCCGTCGGCCACCGTCAGCTCCTGCTCCAGGCCCTCGCCGGCCACGGCGCGCAGCAGTCCCGGCGGGGTGGCGCGCACCCGCAGCAGGGCCGCGCCCGCGCCGCGCCCGTCGAGCTCCTGCCCGGCCGGCGGCGCGACGTCAACGACCAGCCGCACCGGCCCGGGCGGCAGCGTCAGCGGCTGCTGCGCTGCGGGCTCCGGCGGCTCCCGCAGCGCCCGCGGCAGCGGCAGCCGGACGAGGCGGTGCGCGGCGGACTCGACGACCACGAGCGCACCCCCGTCGGGACCGTCCAGCACGAGGACGTCGGCCGGTTCGGCCAGGCCGCGCAGCAGGGTGTCCACGCGGCCGGTGGCGGGGTCGAAGCGGCGCACGGCACCGTTGTAGGTGTCCGCCACGAGGACCGAGCCGTCCGGCGCCACCGCCACCCCCAGGGGGTGCTGGAGCAGCGCCGGTCCGCCCGCACCGGGCCGGCCGTCCACGGTGCCCGGGCCGTCGCGGTGGCCGAACTCGAACAGCCCCTGCCCGGCGGCGGTGGTGACCCGGTGGCCGGGCCGGGCGACGGGGGCGGCGTTCGCCATCCGGTCGTCCACGACCACCGGCACCGAGCGGTCCACCGCCCCGGTGCGGCGCAGCACCCGCAGCGCGGACGTCTCCGCGTCGACGAACCACGCCTCCTCCCGCACCGCGCCGCCCACGCCGCCCGGTGCGTCCGGCGACGCGACGCGCCGCACCGCCAGCCCCGAGGGCTGCGCCAGCCACGCCGACTCGGCGGGGCCGTCGCGCAGGCCCTCCGCGGTGGTGCCGGCCAGGACGCGCACCAGCCCCGCCAGCGGGTCGAAAGCCCACAGCTGGTGGTGGCCGGCCATCGCCACCAGCACCTGCCCGTCGAACCACGCCACGTCCCACGGGGAGGCCAGGTCCTGCTCCAGCGCGGGCCCGCCGCCGGTGCGGCGCCGCGCCTGCCGGCCGGTGCCGGCGACGGTGCGCACGTGCCCGTCGGCCAGCCGCACCCCGCGCAGCGCGTGGGCGCCGCGGTCGGCGACCACGAGGTCGTAGCCGGCCCGGGCCGCGACCTCCGGCGGCAGCAGCGCCAGCCCCTGCGGCTCGTCGAACGCCGCCTCGCCGGCGGCCCCGTCCAGCAGGCCGGCCCGGCCGCTGCCGGTGCGGCGCAGCTCGGTGGTCAGGTCCCCGGCCAGCTCCACGAGCTGGTGGTGGCCCGTGTCGGCGACCAGGACGGTGCCGCCGGGCAGCGCCAGGGCCCGCGCGGGGAAGCGCAGCGCCGACGGGCCCGGTGCGTCCTGGTGCACGGCGAGCCCGCCCGCGCCGCGGCGCGGTGCCGCGGCCAGCAGCTCCTCGACGACCGCGGCGACCTGCGTACCGCGCCCCTCCCCGGACACCGACGCCGCGACGTACCCGTCGGGGTCGACCACGACCAGGGTGGGCCACGCGCGCACTGCGTACGCCGACCACGTCTCGCGGTCGGCGTCGTCCAGCACCGGGTGCGCGACGCCCAGCCGGGCGACGGCCGCTTCCAGCGCACCGGGTTCCGCCTCGTGCGGGAACTTCGGCGAGTGCACGCCGAGGACGGTGAGGTCGTCGCCGAACCGCTCCTCCAGCGCCCGCAGCTCGGGCAGCACGTGCACGCAGTTCACGCAGGAACCGGTCCAGAAGTGCAGCAGCAGCACCCGCCCGCGCAGGTCCGCCGCCGTGAGCGCGCGGCCGCCGGTGCCCAGCCAGCGCCGCCCCACCAGCCGGGGGGCGCGCACCCGGCCGGGCGCACGGCGGGGTTCGGCGGTGGGGGGTTCCGGTCCGGGCACCCGCCCAGTCTCGGCGCCGCGGCGCGCCTGCGCACCGGCGGGGGTGGTTCTCCCGACGGGAGATGTGCTGCGGGGAGAAACCCCACCGGCGCCGCCCCCGGAGGGCGAGGGTGGTCGGACAGCACCCCACGACCAGGGAGGAACCCGATGCCCACCCCCACCGGTCCGTTCGACGACCAGCTGTCGCAACGGCTGCTGTTCCAGCGCATCGTCGTGCTGGGCCAGGAGGTCGACGACGCGGTCGCGAACCGGATCTGCGCGCAGCTGCTGCTGCTGTCCGCCGACGACCCCCGCAGCGACGTCGCCCTCTACATCAACTCCCCCGGGGGTTCGGTCAGCGCCGGGCTGGCCGTGTACGACACGATGCGCCTGATCCCCAACGACGTCGCCACCCTGGTCATGGGCATGGCGGCCAGCACGGGGCAGTTCCTGCTGGGCGCGGGGACGGCCGGCAAGCGGTTCGCCCTGCCGCACGCGAGGGTGATGATGCACCAGCCCTCCGGCGGGATCGGCGGGACGGCCGCGGACATCGCGATCCAGGCGGAGAACCTCGCCCACACGAAGGCGACGATGCAGCGCCTCATCGCCGAGCACACCGGCCAGGACGTGGAGACGGTCGAGCGGGACTCCCAGCGCGACCGGTGGTTCACCGCCGAGCAGGCGCGCGCGTACGGGATCGTGGACCGCGTCGTGGAGCGCGTGGACGACGTGCGCCTGGGCGCGGGGCGGAAGGTGGGGTTGTGAACGCGCTCGTCCCGTACGTCACGGAGTCCACCCCGCGCGGGGAACGCACCTCCGACGTGTTCAGCCGCCTGCTGTCCGAGCGCATCGTGTTCCTGACCGGTGAGATCGACGACGCGGTGGCGAACGTCGTGATCGCGCAACTGGTGCACCTGGCCTCGGAGAACTCCACCGCGGACGTGAACCTCTACGTCAACTCGCCCGGGGGTTCGGCCACGGCGCTGATGGCGGTCTACGACACGATGCGGTTCGTGCAGCCGGACGTCGCCACGTTCTGCGTGGGCCAGGCCGCCTCGGCGGCCGCGGTGCTCCTGGCCGCCGGGGCGCCGGGCAAGCGCTCGGTCCTGGAGCACTCCCGGGTGCTGCTGCACCAGCCCTCGGGCGGGGCGCAGGGCACCGCGGCGGACCTGCAGATCCAGGCGGAGGAGGTGCTGCGGCTGCGCAGCGAGATCGAGCAGGTGCTGTCCCGGCACACCGGCCACACCGTCGAGCGGCTGCGCGCCGACCTGGACCGCGACCTGGTGCTCCCGGCGCAGGAGGCCGTCGCCTACGGCGTCGCCGACCGGGTCGTCACCCCCGCCGCGCTCCCGCCCACCCCCCTCTGACCCCTGGCCCTCCTGCCACCCCGGGGGGGGGGGGGGCGGGGGGGGGGGGCGGGGCCGGGCCCGCGCCCCGGCCCCCCCGCCCC
>NZ_JBJLSE010000039.1:0-34169 GCF_050871845.1 Kineococcus arenarius subsp. arenarius | reverse complement strand
CCCCCCCCCCCCCCCCCCCCCCCCCCCCCCCCCCCCCCCCCCCCCCCCCCCCCCCCCCCCCCCCCCCCCCCCCCCCCCCCCCCCCCCCCCCCCCCCCCCCCCCCCGGGGAGGGCGAGGGGAGGGGCGCGCGGGACCGTCGCGTGCCAGGGTCGGGGCGTGGACGCAGCGGTGGACGCCGTCGTGGTGGGGGCCGGGCCCAACGGGCTGGCCGCCGCCGTCGTGCTGGCCCGGGCCGGCCTGCGGGTGGAGGTGCTCGAGCGCAACCCGACGGTCGGCGGGGGAGCGCGCACCGGCGAGCTGACCCTGCCCGGGTTCGCCCACGACCTGGGCTCCGCCGTGCACCCCATGGCCCTGGCCTCGCCGTTCTTCCGCGCCTTCGACCTGCCCGCGCACGGCGTGGAGCTCCTGCAGCCCGACGTCGCCTACGGGCACCCCCTCGACGGCGGCCGGGCAGCCCTGGCCCTGCGCGACCTGACGGCCACCGCCGCGGGCCTGGGCCTCGACGGGCCCGCCTGGCGCGGGTTGCTGGGCCCGCTCGTCGAGCGCTGGCGCGAGGTCGTCGCGCTGGCCCTGGGGGACCTGCGCACGCCGCCGCGCACGGGCGGCGAGCTTGCCGCGGCCGCCCGCCTGGGCCTGGCCGTGCTGGAGCAGGGCGGGCCCGCCTGGGGGGCGCGGTTCCGCACGGAGGCCGCCGCGGCGCTGCTGACGGGGGTGGCCGCGCACGCCGTCGCACCGCCGCGCGCGCCGGGCCCGGCCGGGGCCGGGCTGCTGCTGGCGACCCTCGCGCACGCCGTCGGGTGGCCGGTGCCGCGCGGGGGCTCGCAGGCGATCGCCGACGCCCTGGCCGCCGAGGTGGTGCGCCTCGGCGGCGCCGTGCGCACCGGCGTGGAGGTGGGCGACCTGCGAGAGCTCCCGCCGGCCCGCGCGGTGCTGCTGGACGTCGTGCCGCGCGGGCTGCTGCGGCTGGCCGGGGACCGCCTGCCGGGTGGCTACGCGGCGTGGCTGCGCCGCTGGCGGCACCGCGCCGCCGCTGCGCCGGTGCACTTCGCCCTGGACGGTCCGGTGCCGTGGGCGGCGCCGGGGCTGGAGCGCGCCGGCACCGTCCACGTCGGCGGCACCCGCGCCGAGGTCGTGGCCGCCGAGCGGGCGGTCGCCGCCGGCCGGCACGCCGCGCGCCCGTACGTGCTGCTGTCCCAGCCCTCGGTGCTGGACCCCTCCCGCGCCCCCGCCGGGCAGCAGGTGCTGTGGACCTACGCCCACGTGCCCGTGGGGTCCACCGTCGACGTGGGCGACGCCGTGCAGGCGCAGGTGGAGCGGTTCGCCCCGGGTTTCGGCGACCGGGTGCTCGCCCGGCGCACCGTGACCGCCGCCGAGCTGGAGGGGCAGAACCCCAACCTCGTGGGCGGGGACGTCTCCGCCGGTGCGGTCACGCCGTGGCAGCTGCTGTTCCGTCCGGTGCCGCGCTGGGACCCGTACCGGGTGCCGCTGCCGGCGCCGTCCCCGGGCACGTACCTGTGCTCGGCCGCCACGGCGCCCTCGGCGGGCGTGCACGGGATGGCCGGGGTGCACGCCGCCCGCCGGGCCCTGCGCCGGGAGTTCGGGATCCGCGTCGGCGCGGACGGCTCGTCCGCGCCGACGCGGTGAACCGCCGGGCCCCGGGGGGTTCACCCGGGCCCCCACGGACCCGAACCCCGCGGGCGCTGCCCGAGGGGTTCGACCCGCCCCTGCCGCCCGGGGGCGAGCCCGCCGGCCAGCCCTAGCCGATCAGCGTGGAGACCAGGAGCGCGACGACCACGGTGTTGAAGACGAACGCCACCAGGGCGTGCACCGTCACCACCCTGCGCAGGGCAGGGGTGGTGACGGTCACGTCCGTCGGCCCGAACGTCGTCGACACCGCGGTGGAGGAGCACGGGAAGTCGCCGAGGCTCGCGGTCGTGCCGGGGAAGGCCAGTCCCGGCTCGGCCGCCTGCCGCTGGGTGTAGTCCGCGGCGTACGTCACCAGCACGCTCACCCGTGCGGCGACCACCAGCAGCGCCAGCGCGTAGAAGGCGATGGTGAAGACGATCCCCGACGCCACTGCTCCCGCGAGGGAGCCCGAGAGGGTTGCCGCCAGGGCCGGCGCGCCCGGTGGGATGTCGCGGGCCTCGTCGACTGCGGAGGTGCCCCCGGCAGGACTCGAACCTGCGCACACGGCTCCGGAGGCCGATGCTCTATCCGCTGAGCTACGGGGGCTGACAGCAGGAGCAACCGTACCAGCGTCCACGCGCACCCCCGACCACCGCCCGCCCGGGCCCCGGCGTGCGCCCGGGCGGGTCGGTGCCCACCGGTACGCTTGGGCCCCGTGACCCCCGCCGAGCTCTCCACCGCACTGCGGGACGCTCTGATGTCGGCCGTGCAGGCCGGCGAGCTGTCCCTCGACCCCGCCGACGTCCCGGCCGAGGTCCGCGTGGAGCGCCCGAAGAACCGCGAGCACGGCGACTGGGCGACCAGCGTCGCCCTGCAGCTGGCCAAGAGGGCCGGGCGCCCGCCCCGCGAGGTGGCGGCCCTGCTGCAGGAGCGGCTCGCGCGGGTGGCGGGCGTGAAGGCCGTGGACATCGCCGGCCCGGGGTTCCTCAACGTCACCCTGGACGCCGCCGCGGCCGGTGAGCTGGCCCGCGCGATCGTCGAGGCCGGCACGGCCTACGGCACCGCGGCCGAGCCCACCGGCGAGAAGGTGAACCTGGAGTTCGTCTCCGCGAACCCCACCGGCCCCATCCACCTGGGCGGCACCCGCTGGGCCGCGGTCGGCGACTCCCTGGCGCGCATCCTCACCGCCTCCGGCGCGCAGGTGACCCGCGAGTACTACTTCAACGACCACGGCGCCCAGATCGACCGCTTCGCCCGCTCGCTGCTGGCCGCCGCGCACGGCGAGCCCACCCCGGAGGACGGCTACGGCGGCGCGTACATCGGTGAGATCGCCCAGCAGGTCGTCGCGCGGGTGCCCGGTCTGCTGGAGCAGCCGCGCGAGCAGCAGCAGGAGACGTTCCGCCGCGAGGGCGTCGAGCTGATGTTCGGCGAGATCAAGAAGACCCTCGCCGACTTCGGCGTCGAGTTCGACGTCTACTTCCACGAGGACTCCCTGCACACCTCCGGCGCGGTGGAGCGGGCCGTGGCGCGGCTGCGCGAGCTGGGCCGCGTCTACGAGGCCGACGGCGCGACCTGGCTGCGCACCAGCGACTTCGGTGACGACAAGGACCGCGTCGTCGTCAAGAGCGACGGGCAGCCGGCCTACATCTCCGGCGACCTGGCGTACTACCTCGACAAGCGCGAGCGCGGTTTCGACCGCTGCGTGCTGATGCTCGGCGCCGACCACCACGGCTACGTCGGCCGCATGATGGCGATGTGCGCGGCGTTCGGCGACGAGCCCGGCACCAACCTCGAGATCCTCATCGGCCAGATGGTGAACCTCGTCAAGGACGGCAAGCCGGTGCGCATGAGCAAGCGCGCCGGCACCGTCGTGACGCTGGAGGACCTCGTCGAGCAGGTCGGCGTCGACGCCGCCCGGTACTCCCTGGTGCGTTCGTCGGTGGACACCTCCATCGACATCGACCTGGACCTGCTCGTCAAGCGCAGCAACGACAACCCGGTCTACTACGTGCAGTACGCGCACGCCCGCACCTCCAACGTCGCGGTGAACGCCGCGGCCGCCGGGGTGCGCCGCGAGGACGCCTTCGACCCGGCGCTGCTGACCGACGAGACCGAGTCGCTCCTGCTCGCGGCGCTCGCGGAGTTCCCCTCCGTGGTCGCGCGCGCCGGGGAGCTGCGCGAGCCGCACCGCCTGGCGCGCTACCTGGAGGAGCTCGCGGGCCGGTTCCACAAGTTCTACGACGCCTGCCGGGTGACCCCCCGCGCCGGCGAGGAGGTCACCGACGTGCACCGCACCCGGCTGTGGGTCAACGACGCCACCCGGCAGGTGCTGGCCAACGGCCTGGCGCTGCTGGGCGTGAGCGCTCCGGAGCGCATGTAGTGGCCCGCTCCCACGAGGCCGGGCAGATGCACTCCCCGGGGTCCTCGTCCATCGCGATCGTGCCCGGGTGGCTGCGCCCGCCCGCCGACGTCAACGAGCTGCTCCCGAAGCTGTGGTCGCGCACCGTCGAGCGCGACGCCGCCGGTGCGCTGCGCGTGGGCGGCGTCGGCGTCGCCGAGCTCGCCGCCACGCACGGCACCCCGCTGTACGTCGTCGACGAGCTCGACTTCCGCTCGCGCGCCACCGCGTTCCGCGACGCGTTCGCCGACGCCTTCGCCGACCTCTGCGGAGGGGCGGACGTCTACTACGCCACCAAGGCGTTCATCGCCACGGGCGTGGCGCGCTGGCTCGCGCAGGACGGCCTGAGCCTGGACACCTCCTCGTCCGGCGAGCTGGAGCTGGGCCTGCGCGGCGGGGTGCCCGGTGAGCGGATCGCCTTGCACGGCAACAACAAGTCGCGCGGCGAGATCGAGAAGGCGCTGCGCGCCGGGGTGGGCCGCATCGTCGTGGACTCCCTCCAGGAGGTCGACGTCGTCGCCGACGTCGCGGCCTCGCTGGGCGTCGTCGCGCCCGTCATGCTGCGCATCACCGTCGGGGTGGAGGCGCACACGCACTCCTACATCGCCACCGCCCACGAGGACCAGAAGTTCGGGTTGTCGCTGGCCTCCGGTGCGGCGGAGGCGGCCGTCGCGAAGGTGCTGTCCCGCCCGGAGCTGCGGCTGCTGGGCCTGCACAGCCACATCGGCTCGCAGATCTTCGACATGGGTGGTTTCGAGGTCTCCGCCCGCCGCCTGCTGGGGCTGCACCGCACCGTCGAGCGCGACCACGGCGTGACGCTGCCCGAGATGGACCTCGGCGGCGGTTTCGGCGTGGCCTACACCTCCGAGCACGACCCCCTGCCGCCGCAGGAGATCGCCGGCCGCCTCGCCGAGATCGTGGCGCGCGAGTGCCTGACCCAGGGCATCGCGGTGCCGCGGATCTCGGTCGAGCCCGGCCGCGCCATCGCCGCGCCCAGCACGTTCACGCTCTACGAGGTGGGTACCACCAAGGACGTCGAGCTCGACGGGGGCGTGCGCCGGCGGTACGTGTCCGTCGACGGCGGCATGAGCGACAACATCCGCACCGCCCTGTACGACGCCGACTACTCCGCCACGCTCGCCTCGGGGGGGGGGGGGGGGGGGGGGGGGGGGGGGGGGGGGGGGGGGGGGGGGTGGGGGGGGGGGGGGGGGGGGGGGGTGGGGGGGGGGGGGGGGGGGGGGGGGGGGGGGGGGGGGGGGGGGGGGGGGGGGCGCGCGGCGGGGGGGGGGGGGGCGCGGGGGGTTCGGGTGCGGCGCGCGCGCCAGCCCCCACACCACCCCCCCCCCCCACCCCCCCCCCACAACCCCCCCCCCCCCCCCCCCCCCCCCCCCCCCCCCCCAGGGCGTGCTCTCCCGGGTCGTCGGGAAGCACTGCGAGAGCGGGGATGTCGTCGTCAAGGACGAGTTCCTGCCGGCCGACGCGGGCGCCGGCGACCTGCTGGCGGTCCCGGGCACGGGTGCCTACTGCCGCAGCATGGCGAGCAACTACAACCAGATCACGCGCCCGGCCGTGGTGTCGGTGCGCGACGGCGTCTCGACGGTGCTGGTGCGCCGCGAGACGCCCGAGGACCTGCTGTCGCTCGACGCGGGGTGACGGGCGTGGTGGCGCACGGGCGCCGCGCGGTCTGAGAGGGTGTGCTCTGCCCCGCGGGGGCCGAGGTGTCGGGACGGTGGAGGGACAGCTGCGGTGGAGCCGGTGAAGGTCGCGTTGCTCGGGTGCGGGGTGGTCGGCACCGAGGTGGCCCGGCTGCTGACGACGCAGGCCGACGAGCTCGCCGCCCGGGTGGGCGCGCCCCTGGAGCTGGTCGGCATCGCCGTGCGCCGCCTGGGGCGCGAGCGCGGTCTGCCGGTCGACCCGGCGCTGTTCACCACCGACGCGGAGGAGCTCGTCACCCGCGCCGACGTCGTGGTGGAGGTCATCGGCGGCATCGAGCCGGCCCGCTCCCTCATGCTGCGCGCGATCGAGCACGGCGCCTCCGTGGTCACGGCGAACAAGGCGCTGCTCGCCGCCGAGGGGCCCGCGCTGTACGAGGCGGCCGCCGAGCACGGCGTGGACCTCTACTACGAGGCCTCCGTCGCCGGTGCCATCCCGCTGCTGCGGCCGCTGCGGGAGTCCCTGGTGGGCGACCGGGTGACCCGCGTGCTCGGCATCGTCAACGGCACCACCAACTACGTGCTGGACCAGATGGACACCACCGGCATGGGGTTCGCGGAGGCCGTGGAGCAGGCGCAGGCGCTGGGCTACGCCGAGGCCGACCCCACCGCCGACGTGGAGGGCTTCGACGCGGCCGCCAAGGCCGCGATCCTCGCCTCCCTGGCCTTCCACACCCGCGTCGCCCTGGACGACGTGCACCGCGAGGGCATCACCGGGGTGAGCGCCGCGGACGTGCGCGCCGCGCAGGCGCAGGGCTGCGTCGTCAAGCTGCTGGCCATCGCCGAGCGCAGCACCGGTCCCGGCGGCGAGGACGCCGTCTCGGTGCGCGTGCACCCGGCGATGATGCCGCGCGAGCACCAGCTCGCCGGGGTGCGCGGGGCGTTCAACGCGGTCTTCGTCGAGGCCGAGGCCGCCGGCGAGCTGATGTTCTACGGCCCCGGCGCGGGCGGTGGTCCCACCGCCAGCGCCGTGCTCGGCGACGTGGTGGCCGTGGCCCGGCACCGCCGCGCCGGTGGCCGCGGGCCGGGGGAGTCGGCCTACGCGGAACTGCCCGTGCTGCCCATGGACGACACGGTGACGCGCTACCACGTGCGCCTGGACGTGGCCGACAAGCCCGGTGTGCTGGCGCAGGTCGCCGGTGTGTTCGCCGCCCACGGCGTCTCCATCGAGGCCGTGCAGCAGCGGCAGGAGCCGACCGGGCCGGGCGGGCGCGGGCGCGCGGTCCTCGTCGTGGTGACGCACAGCGCACCGGACGCGGCGCTGTCGGCGACGGTGGACGAGCTGGAGGACCTGGAGATCGTGGATTCGGTGGCGGGCGTGCTGCGCGTGGAGGGCCACGAGGCCCGTGCTGAGGCGAAGGGGGGCGTCGCCTGATGGCGCACGTGTGGCGGGGTCTGATCGAGGAGTACCGCGACCGGTTGCCGGTCACCGAGGCGACCCCCGTGGTCACGCTCGGGGAGGGCGGCACGCCCCTGGTGTACGCCCGGCACCTGTCCGAGCGCGCCCGCGGGCGGGTGTACCTCAAGGTCGAGGGCTGCAACCCCACCGCCTCCTTCAAGGACCGCGGCATGACGATGGCGATGAGCAAGGCCGCCGAGAACGGTGCCGAGGTCGTCATCTGCGCCTCCACCGGCAACACCTCCGCCTCCGCGGCGGCCTACGCGACCGCGGCGGGGATCCGCTGCGCCGTGCTCGTGCCCGACGGCAAGATCGCGATGGGCAAGCTGTCCCAGGCGGTGGCCCACGGCGCCACGCTGCTGCAGGTCGACGGCAACTTCGACGACTGCCTCACCCAGGCCCGCAAGCTCGCCGAGGCGTACCCGGTGGAGCTGGTGAACTCCGTCAACCCGTACCGCATCGAGGGTCAGAAGACCGGTGCGTTCGAGGTCGTCGACGTCCTCGGGGACGCCCCCGACATCCACGCCCTGCCCGTCGGCAACGCCGGCAACATCACCGCGTACTGGAAGGGCTACTGCGAGTACGCCGCTGACGGCGTCTCGACCAAGCGCCCGCGCATGTGGGGCTTCCAGGCCGCCGGCGCGGCGCCCCTGGTGAAGGGGCACCCCGTCGACGAGCCGGAGACCGTCGCCACCGCCATCCGCATCGGTCACCCCGCCTCGTGGAGCGGTGCGACCACCGCGCGCGACGACTCCGGCGGGCGCATCGACGCCGTCAGCGACGAGCAGATCCTCGCCGCCCACCGCTGGCTGTCCTCCAGGGAGGGCGTCTTCGTCGAGCCGGCCTCGGCCGCGGGCGTCGCCGGCCTGCTCGCCGCCTGCGAGGCCGGTGAGGTCGCCGAGGGCCAGACCATCGTCGTCACCGTCACCGGGCACGGCCTGAAGGACCCGCAGTGGGCCCTGGAGCTGGCCGGGCCCACCGCTGCGGACGGACGGCGCCGCGCCGTGGAGCCCGTGCGGGTGCAGCCCGACGCGGTGACCATCGCGCGGGCCCTCGGCCTCGACGTCTGAGCGCGGTGCCCGACGTGAGCGCAGTCCCGGGTCCCGCGGTCACGGCCCCGGCGGCCGCCCTGCCGGTGGGCACCGCCACGACCGTGCGGGTGCCGGCCACCAGCGCCAACCTCGGCCCCGGCTTCGACGCCTTCGGCCTGGCGCTGGACCTGCACGACGAGGTCCGGGCACGCACCGTGCCCGGCGGGGTGCGCGTGCAGGTGCAGGGGGAGGGGGCCGGCCACCTCCCCGCCGACGAGCGGCACCTCGTGGCGCGCGTCGCGCTGGAGGAGCTGGCCGCCGCCGGGTTCTCGGTGAGCGGGCTGGAGCTGTTGTGCCGCAACGTCATCCCCCACGGCCGGGGGCTGGGGTCGTCGGCCTCGGCGATCGTCGCGGGGCTGGCGGTGGCGCACGGCCTGCTGGCCGCGGCCGGTCGCGGGGGCGAGGACGGTGCACCGCTGCGCCAGCGGCTGCTGCTGGAGTCCAGCCGCCGCGAGGGGCACCCCGACAACGCCGCCCCAGCCGTCTTCGGCGGCTTCACCATCGCCTGGAGCCGAGGTGACGACCCCACCCACCCCGAGGCGGTGTGCTCGGTGCGGCTGCCGGTCCACCCGGACGTGCGCGCGGTGGTGTGCGTGCCCGACGAGCAGCTGGCGACCTCCCGCGCGCGGGCGCTGCTGCCGGCCTCGGTGCCGCACGCGGACGCCGCCCTCACCGCGGGTCGCGCCGGCCTGCTCGTGCACGCGCTGACCAGCGCGCCGGAGCTGCTGCTGGACGCCACCGTGGAGCGCCTGCACCAGGACCAGCGCGGTCCGGCGATGCCCCGCACGGCGTCCCTGCTGCGCGCTCTGCGCGAGCGCGGCCTGGCCGCGGTGGTCTCCGGTGCGGGCCCGAGCGCCCTGGTGCTGGTGCCCTCGCACCGTGCCGGGGAGGTCGAGGAGGTGGCGGCGGGCCAGGGTGGCTGGCTGGTGCTGCCCACGCCCGTCGCGCAGCACGGCGTCAGCTGGAGCCCCGGAGCCTGAGCCCCTCGCCGGCGCACGTCGGCCACCCGCCGGTCGGCACGGCGCCGCACGGCCGATCGGGGGAGCGGGAAGGCACCGGCACCCCGTGGTGTTACGATCGTCGCAGCACCCACCGGCGGGGTCGCGTTCCCCTCCTGCGCAAGCTCTCCTCGTCGAACGGTGTGCATCCGCGACGCTTCGCGCTCTCTGCGCGTCCGTGGACACAGTTCCTGCCCGTCGCGGGCAGTCATCGCGACCGTGCCTCTTCTGCTGGCCAGTCGCTGGACGAGGGGGAAGGACCTTCGTGACCGATACCACCGACATCGCCGCCACCGACGGCGCTGCGAACGGCGCAGCCGCCGACGCGGCTGCGCCCCGCCGCACCGGCAGCCTCTCCGCCCTGCGCCTGCCCCAGCTGCAGGCCCTGGCCGCGGAGCTCGGCATCAGCGGCACCGGCCGCATGCGCAAGGTGGACCTGCTCGCCGCCATCCGTGAGCACCAGGCGGCCGTGCCGCAGCGCTCCGAGCGCCGTGCCGCCGAGCAGGCGCCGAGCGCGCCCGCCGCCGAGCAGGCGCCTCCCGCTCCCGCTGCTGAGGCGTCCGCCGCGCCGGCCGTCGAGGCCGTGACCGCTCAGCAGCCCGCGGCTCCGGCCGCCGAGCAGCCCGCGGCACCCGAGCAGCCCGCCGCGGCCGGGTCCTCCCGCCGCTCGCGCCGCGCGGGGTCCCCCGCCGGTGCGCCTCCTGCCGCCGACGGCGAGCTCGCCACCGACTCCGCCGAGCGCGAGGGCACCGGTGCGGCGGACCGCGCCGGCGAGCGCCGTGAGGACGCTGCCGAAGCCCCCGCCCTGCCCACCCTGGAGGAGCTCACCTCCCGCGCCGAGCGGCCCGAGCGCCTCTCGCGCCGCGAGCGCGCCCGCCGCGACCGCGTGCGCGAGCCCGACCAGCAGGTCGAGCTGCCGCCGTTGCCGCGCCGGGAGGCCCAGGCCGACGGCGAGCAGAAGGACCGCGCCGAGCGTCCGGCGCGCGAGGACAGGGTCGCTCGGGAGGACCGCCCCGCTCGTGAGGACCGCCCCGCTCGTGAGGACCGTCCCGCTCGTGAGGACCGCCCTGCCCGTGAGGACCGCGAACCCCGCGTCGCCTCTTCGGGTGGCTCCGGTCCCGTCGGGGACGACTTCGACGACGACCGCGGCGGTCGCCGCGGCCGTCGCAACCGCTACCGCGACCGCAAGGGCCGCCGCGGTGGCCGTGACGGCGGCGCTCCCGAGGTCGACACCGAGATCAGCGAGGACGACGTCCTGCTGCCGGTCGCGGGCATCCTCGACGTGCTGGACAACTACGCGTTCATCCGCACCTCCGGCTACCTCGCCGGCGCGAACGACGTGTACGTCTCGCTGAACCAGGTGAAGAAGAACAACCTGCGCCCCGGCGACGCGGTGACCGGTGCGGTGCGCCAGCCCCGCGAGGGCGAGCAGACCGGCCAGCGCGCCAAGTTCAACGCGCTCGTGCGCGTCGACACCATCAACGGCGCGGACCCGGAGCAGGCCCGCAACCGCCCGGACTTCACCAAGCTGACGCCGCTGTACCCGCAGGAGCGGCTGCGCCTGGAGACCGAGCCCAACGTCCTGACGACGCGCATCATCGACCTGATGTCGCCGCTCGGCAAGGGTCAGCGCGGTCTGATCGTCGCCCCGCCCAAGGCCGGCAAGACGATGGTCATGCAGGCCATCGCCAACGCCATCACGACGAACAACCCCGAGTGCCACCTCATGGTCGTCCTCGTCGACGAGCGGCCCGAAGAGGTCACCGACATGCAGCGCACGATCAAGGGTGAGGTCATCGCCTCCACCTTCGACCGTCCCGCCGCCGACCACACCGCCGTCGCCGAGCTCGCCATCGAGCGGGCCAAGCGCCTGGTGGAGCTGGGCAACGACGTCGTCGTGCTGCTGGACTCGCTGACCCGCCTGTCGCGCGCCTACAACATCTCGGCGCCGGCCAGCGGCCGGATCCTGTCCGGTGGTGTGGACGCCTCGGCGCTGTACCCGCCGAAGCGCTTCTTCGGCGCCGCCCGCAACGTCGAGAACGGCGGCTCGCTGACCATCCTGGCCTCGGCGCTGGTCGAGACCGGTTCCAAGGCCGACGAGGTCATCTTCGAGGAGTTCAAGGGCACCGGGAACATGGAGGTGCGGCTGTCGCGCCAGCTGGCCGACAAGCGCATCTTCCCCGCGGTCGACGTGCCGGCCTCCGGCACCCGCCGCGAGGAGATCCTCATGTCCCGCGAGGAGCTGGCGACGGTCTGGAAGCTGCGCCGCGTGGTCACCGCGCTCGACGCCCAGGCCTCCATCGAGCTGCTGCTGGACCGCCTCAAGAAGACCCGCAGCAACCTGGAGTTCCTGCAGCAGGTGCAGTCGTCCACCCCGCTGGTCCAGAAGGACTGACGGGAATCCCCGCAGGAGCCGCGCGGTTCTACCCACCGGCGGCTCCTGTGGGAGACTGCTTCGACCGCAGGCACCGGCTCACGCCAGCACGACGCCCCTCCGGGGCGCGGGCGACCCGGTACCGACTGAGCGAGAAGAGGGAACAGACGATGAAGGCCGGCATCCACCCCGACTACGTGGAGACCCAGGTCACCTGCACCTGCGGCAACACGTTCACCACGCACAGCACCGAGAAGAGCGGGCAGCTCCGCGCCGACGTGTGCAGCGCCTGCCACCCGTTCTACACGGGCAAGCAGAAGATCCTGGACACCGGTGGCCGCGTCGCCCGCTTCCAGGCGCGCTACGGAAAGAAGAACGCCCAGTAGCACCCTCGCAGCGCCGGTCCCACCGCCCTCCCGGGCGGCGGGGCCGGCGCTGTCGCGTTCCCGCCCCCGATGCCCGTCACCCCGATGCCCGCCGCCCCGGAGGTCCCCGTCGTGTTCGAGTCCGTCCAGCCGCTGCTCGAGGAGCACGCCGAGCTGGAGCGCCGGCTCGCCGACCCGGCCGTGCACGCCGACGCCGCCCTCGCGCGGTCGCTGGGGCGCCGCTACGCCGAGCTGGGAGCCGTCGTGGACGCGCACGGCACCTGGCGCGCGGCCCTCGACGACGCCGGTGCCGCGCGGGAGCTGGCCGCCGAGGACGCCGCCTTCGCCGCCGAGCTGCCCGCGCTGGAGCGGGCGGCGGACGAGGCCGCCGAACGACTGCGCCGGCTGCTGCTGCCGCGCGACCCCGACGACTCCCGCGACGTGATCCTGGAGATCAAGGCGGGGGAGGGCGGGGAGGAGTCCGCCCTGTTCGCCGGCGACCTGCTGCGCATGTACCTGCGCTACGCCGAGCGCCGCGGGTGGGCCACCGAGCTGCTCGACGCCACCGGCAGCGACCTGGGCGGGTACAAGGACGTCTCCGTGGCCGTCAAGGCGCGCGGTGCCACGCCCGAGGGCGTGTGGAGCCGGCTGAAGTACGAGGGCGGGGTGCACCGCGTCCAGCGGGTGCCCGTCACCGAGTCCGCCGGGCGCGTGCACACCTCCGCCGTCGGCGTGCTCGTGGTGCCCGAGGCCGAGGAGGTCGAGGTGCAGGTGGACCCGAACGACCTGCGCGTGGACGTCTTCCGCTCCTCCGGCCCCGGCGGGCAGAGCGTCAACACCACCGACTCCGCGGTGCGCATCACGCACCTGCCCACCGGCATCGTGGTCAGCTGCCAGAACGAGAAGTCGCAGCTGCAGAACCGCGAGCAGGCCCTGCGCATCCTGCGCGCCCGGCTGCACGCGGCGGCCCAGGAGGCCGCCGACGCCGAGGCCTCCGCCGCACGGCGTTCGCAGGTGCGCACGGTCGACCGCTCCGAGCGCATCCGCACCTACAACTTCGGCGAGAACCGCATCGCCGACCACCGCACGGGCTTCAAGGCGTACAACCTCGACACCGTCCTGGACGGCGACCTGGACCCGGTGATCCAGTCGGCGGTGGACGCCGACGAGGCCGCCCAGCTCGCCGCGGCGGGCGCACCGGCGTGAGCGGCGAGCCGGCGGCGGCGGGCCGCGGGGTCCGGGACCTGCTGGACGCGGCGGCGCGACGCCTCGCGGCGGCGGGGGTGCCCAGCCCGCGCACCGACGCCGAGGTGCTGCTCGCGCACGCGCTGGGCGTGGACCGCTCGCGGCTGGGGGTCCTCGCGGCCCTCGGCTCCCACGTCGAGCCGGGGCGCTTCGAGGACCTGGTGGACCAGCGCGCCGGGCGGGTCCCGCTGCAGCACCTGACCGGTCGTGCGCCGTTCCGCTCGCTGGAGCTGGCCGTGGGGCCGGGCGTGTTCGTGCCGCGCCCCGAGACCGAGGTCGTCGCGCAGCTCGCCGTGGACGAGGCCGCGCGGCTGGCCGGCGGCGGCGCACGGCCCGTCGTGGTCGACCTGTGCACCGGGTCGGGGGCCATCGCCCTGGCCGTGGCGACCGAGGTGCCCGCCGCCGCCGTGCACGCCGTGGAGCTGGACCCCCTGGCGCACGCGTGGGCGCGCCGCAACGCCGACGAGCTGGCCCCGGCGCTGGACCTGCGCCTGGGGGACGCGGCCGGTGCGTTCGGCGACCTCGACGGCGCGGTCGACGTCGTCGTCAGCAACCCCCCGTACGTGCCGCCCGGTGCGGTGCCGCAGGAGGTCGAGGTCGCCCGCCACGACCCCGAGGTGGCCCTGTACGGCGGCGGGGACGACGGGCTGGAGGTGCCCCGGCGCGTGGTGGCGGCCGCCGCCCGCCTGCTGCGGCCCGGCGGCCTGCTCGTCGTCGAGCACGCCGAGGTCCAGGAGCACGGCGCCCGCCGCATGGTGCCGGGGCCGGTGTGGCGCGACGCGGCGGGCCACCGCGACCTGACGGGCCGCCCGCGCTGCACCAGCGCCCGGCGGGCCTGAGCGCGACCCGCGCGCCGCGGGGGAGGGGTGCCGGACGCGCCGGGCGGGTGCGCACGGCCCCCGCCGGTCCCGGTGGGACACTCGGCCCTGTGAGACCCCCTTTCGACTGCGCCGCCCCGGTGACCCGCGAGCGCGGCCTGGCCGCGGCCGAGAACGCCGTCAAGCGCGGCGAGGTCGTCGTGCTGCCCACGGACACGGTCTACGGGATCGGCGCGGACGCCTTCTCGCCCGCTGCGGTGCGCAAGCTGCTGGAGGCCAAGGGCCGCGGGCGCGACATGCCCCCGCCCGTGCTGGTGCCGGAGGTGCGCACCGTCGACGGGCTGGCCTCGGCCGTGCCGTTCGCGGTGCGCGAGCTCATGGACGCCTTCTGGCCCGGTGCCCTGACGATCGTCTGCCGCGCGCAGCCGTCGCTGACGTGGGACCTGGGTGAGACGCACGGCACCGTGGCGCTGCGGATGCCGCTGCACCCCGTGGCGCTGGAGCTGCTCAAGCGCACCGGCCCGCTGGCCGTCTCCAGCGCGAACCTCTCCGGCCGGCCGGCCGCCACGACCGTGCAGGAGGCGGTCGACCAGCTCGGCTCCTCCGTGCGCGTCTACCTCGACGGCGGCCCCAGCCCGAAGGGGGCGCCGTCGACCATCGTGGACGCCTCCGACGGCCCCCTGCGGGTGTTGCGGGCCGGTGCGCTCAGCGAGGAGGAGCTGCGCCGCGCGGTGCCCAAGGGGTGGTACGACCCCGACCCCGAGCCGGACGCGGTGGAGCCGGGGACCGAGCAGCCACCGGCCGGGGCGGGGGCCGGGGCCGGGCCGGAGGAGGATCGGGCCGACGCCTCCGCGGGGAGCTGATCTCCCGTGCGGGTGTACCTGCTGGTCCTGGTGGTGGCCGCCGCCGTCACGTACCTGACGACGCCCCTGGTGCGCCGCCTGGCGCAGCGCGTCGGCGCCGTCACCCCGCTGCGCGAGCGGGACGTGCACTCCGTGCCGGTGCCGCGCATGGGCGGGGTGGCGATGCTGCTGGGGCTGGCCGCCGGGTTGCTCGTGGCCAGCCGCATCCCCTTCACCTCCCGGGTGTTCGACGCCTCGCCCGGGCCGACGTGGGTGCTGGTGGGGGCGGCGATCGTGTGCGCGGTGGGGGTGGTCGACGACATCGTCCAGCTCGACGCCGTGACCAAGCTCGCCGGTCAGGTGCTGGCGGCGGGGGTGATGGGCTGGCAGGGCATCAGCCTGCTGCAGCTGCCCATCGGGGGGGTCACCCTGCTGTCGGCGCCGGCCATGATGGCGATCACGATCCTCGTGGTGCTGGTGTCGGTGAACGCGGTGAACTTCGTCGACGGTCTCGACGGGCTGGCCGCGGGCATCGTGGGCATCGGGGCGGTGGCCTTCTTCCTGTACTCCTACGCCTTGCAGCGCGGTCAGTTCCCCGACGACTTCTCCTCGCTGGCCACGCTGGTGGCCGCCATCACGGTGGGGTGCTGCGTGGGGTTCCTGCCGCACAACTCCCACCCCGCGCGCATCTTCATGGGCGACTCCGGCTCGATGCTGCTGGGACTGCTGCTGGCCACCGCCACGATCGCCGCCACGAGCACCGTCGACCCCGAGACGGTCGCCGACGAGGAGATCGCCCCGGCGTTCTTCCCGCTGCTGCTGCCGGTGGCCGTGCTCCTGGTCCCGCTGGGCGACATGCTGCTGGCGGTGGTGCGCCGCACCCGCGCGGGCCGCGCCTTCTGGCACCCCGACAAGCAGCACCTGCACCACCGGTTGCTGCAGATGGGCCACTCGCACCGGGTGGCGGTGCTGGTCATGTACTCCTGGGCGGCGTTCCTCAGCTTCGGGGCCGCCTCGTACGCCTTCCTGCCCCTGGTGCAGGCGCTGGCGGTGGCCCTGGCGGCGGGCTGCGTGGTGCTGGTGTTCACCTTCGGGCCGCTGATCTGGCGGCGCTCGCGACGGGTCTCGCGGGAGGGCGGCGGCCAGGACGCGGTGCCCGCGCGGACCTCGGAGCGGACCCCCACGTGAGACCCCGCGCAGCGTCCACGACGGTGCGTAGGAGGCCCCTGTGCTCGTGATAGCTTTCACGAAGTCCGCCCGGCCCCCTCACGGGTGCGCCGCGGACACCGCCGACGAGCCGAACCCCGGACGACCCGCCGACGACAGAGAGCAGCCGACGTGACCAGGAGTGCCGACGACGTCTTCAGCGTCGTCCCGCGGCGTTCCCTGCCACCGGTCGTCCTCGTCTGGGCGGCGTGCACCGGCGTCGGCGCCACGTCCGGTGCGAGCGGTGCGTGGGGTGCGCTGGCCGGTGGTGGTCTCGCCACCGTCTTCCTGGCCTCGACGTTCCTGCTGCTGCGCGTGGTCAAGCACGTCGAGCCCGGGCTCAGCCTCGCGCTGGCCCTGATGGTCTACCTCTTCAAGATCACGGTGCTCGCCACCGCGGTCCTCCTGCTGCGCGACCTGCCCGGCGTGGACGGCGCGGCCGCGGCCGCGTCGGCGGCCGTCTGCACCGTCGCGTGGAGCGCCGCCGCGTGCGCGGCGTTCCGCCACCTGCGCCTGCCCGTCTTCGAGCTCGGCCACGGCCGTTCCGGTGCGGGGGGCTGACGTGGAGGACTGCTACCGTTCGCCGCACCATGCCCGAGGAGGACAGGCGGCCGGACGAGGACGCGCGCGACGAGGCCCGGCTGAACGACAGCGTGGCCTGGAACGCGGCGTCCTACCTCATCTCCGGGATCGTCGGCTTCGGGCTGCTCGGCCTGCTGCTCGACCGGCTCCTGAGCACCTCGTTCCTGGCGGTCGTCGGCAGCCTCGGCGGCATGGCCTTGAGCATCTACTACGTGTGGTTCCGGTACGGTTCGCGCAGGTGATCCCAGGTTCGCGCACAGCGCGACCGGGTGACCAGCGCACCGCCCCGGCCCCCCGTCCACACACTGGCGTTCGTACGGAGGAGACGCTGTGAGCCTGTCCACGCTCGCCACCGCAGGCGGGGAGACCTTCGAGGCTCCCACGCCCGCGGACTTCTGGCAGCCGCTCGTCGGGGACGGCGCCTTCGCCCTGACCCGCCCGATGGTGCTGATGGCGCTGAGCTTCGTCATCATCGCCGCGCTGCTGCTGGCGACCACCAAGCGGCTCAGCGTCGTGCCCGCGAACAAGAAGCAGTTCGCGGTCGAAGCGCTGTACGGCTTCGTCCGCAACGGCGTGGCCCGCGACATCATCGGGTCCAAGGAGTTCCTCCGCTACGTGCCGCTGCTGTTCACGATGTTCGTGCTGATCCTCGTGAACAACCTGTTCGGCGTCATCCCGCCGATCCAGTACCCGACGATGAGCCGCATCGCGTTCCCCGTCGCACTGACCCTCGTGGTCTTCGTGCTCTACCACCTCATCGGCATGAAGCGGAAGGGCGTGGGCGGCTACTTCAAGTCGCTCATGCCGGCGGGCGTGCCGGCCCTGCTGGCTCCGGTCGTCTACCTCCTGGAGCTGTTCACCTACTTCGTCTCGCGCCCGCTGACGCTGGCGGTGCGACTGTTCGCGAACATGTTCGCGGGTCACATGCTGATCCTCGTGCTGTTCCTCGGTGGCGAGCACCTGCTGCTGCACGGGGAGGGACTGCTGCCCGCCGCGGGCGTGGTCTCCTACCTGTTCGGCCTGGTCATGTCGTTCTTCGAGCTCCTGATCCAGGTGCTGCAGTCCTACATCTTCGTGCTGCTCACCGCCACGTACATCGCCGGCTCCCTCGCCGACGAGCACTGACCCACCGCACGACAACGTCCCCGGGGCCACCGGCGCCGGGCCGAGAAAGGAACGATCCACACCATGGGTGGAAGCCTCAACGTCATCGGTTACGGCCTCGCCGCGATCGGCCCGGCCATCGCCGTCGGTCTCGTCTTCGCCGCCTACATCAACGGCGTGGCACGCCAGCCGGAGTCCCGCGGCATGCTGCAGCCCATCGCCATCCTGGGCTTCGCGCTCGCCGAGGCGCTCGCGATCCTGGGCTTCGTCCTCGCCTTCATCAACCCGGGCGGCGAGTGACCGACCACCGTCGTCGGCGAGACCACTGACAGCTAAGGAGCGCACATGCCCGCGTGGGTGATGGCGGCAGCGGCCGAGGAAGAAAGCACCTGGGCGTACCCCATCCTGCCGCACCCCGGTGAGCTCATCGCCGGGCTCGTCTTCCTCGCCCTGCTCTACCTGCTCGTCGCCAAGGTCGTCGTGCCGCGGCTCGAGAAGGCCTTCGAGGAGCGCCGCGAGGCGATCCAGGGCGGTGTCGAGAGGGCGGAGCGCGCGCAGGCCGAGGCCAACGCCGCGCTGCAGGAGTACAAGGCGCAGCTCGCCGACGCCCGCGGCGAGGCGAACCGCATCCGTGAGGAGGCCCGCCAGCAGGGCGCGGCGATCGTCGCGGAGATGCGCGAGCAGGCCCAGGCCGAGGCCGAGCGGATCACCACGTCCGCCCGCGCCACGATCGAGGCCGAGCGCGTCCAGGCCGCGGCGCAGCTGCGCGCCGAGGTGGGCCGCCTGGCGACCGACCTCGCCTCGCGCATCGTCGGGGAGTCGCTGCAGGAGCCGGCGCGGCAGAGCGGGGTCGTCGACCGCTTCCTCGCCGAGCTGGAGTCGTCCCCGCAGGGTGTGACGAGCCGGTGAGCGAGCTCGACAGCGGCGCGGCGCGGGTCAGCCTGGCCCGCGCCCAGGAGGTGCTCGAGGCGCAGCTGGCCGTCGAGGGGGCCGACGCCGGGCGAACCGGTGAGGACCTGTTCGCGGTCACCTCGCTGCTCGACGAGTCCATCGGGCTGCGTCGGGCGCTGACCGACCCGGCGCGCGACGGCGCGGTGAAGGCCGCGTTCGTGCGCAGCGTGCTGGGGTCGAGGGTCTCGCCGGCCGCCGTCGAGACGGTCGCCGCGCTGGCCACCGGCCGGTGGGGCGCCGCGCGCGACCTCGCCGACGCCTGCGAGCGGTTGGCCGTGGCCGCCGTGGCGGCCCAGGCGGAGCGCTCCGGCCACCTGGACGCGCTGGAGGACGAGCTCTTCCGCTTCTCGCGCACCGTGGCGGGTTCCCCCGCGCTGCGCGACGCCCTGGCGGACCGCACCGCGCCGGCCGCCAACCGGGCGGCCCTGGTCTCCCGGCTGCTGCTGGGCAGGGCCACCCCCGAGGCCGTGCAGCTCGCCCGTCGCGCGGCCTCCGCGCCGCGCGGCGTGCGCGCCGAGCGGCTCCTGGAGGAGTACGTCTCGATCGTGGCGCGCCGCCGCGAGCAGGTGGTCGCCCACGTCGTGAGCGCCCGCCCGCTGAGCGAGGAGCACCACGACCGGCTGGCCGCCGTGCTCAGCAGCCAGTACGGCCGCCCGGTCCGCCTCAACGTCGACGTCGACCCCGAGCTGGTCGGCGGGCTGCGGGTGAGCATCGCCGACGACGTCATCGACGGCGCCGTCTCCACGCGGCTCGCCGAGGCCCGCCGCCGACTGGCCGGCTGAGCTCTCGGAGAACGGGCGGCGGCTCGGTCGACCGGCCCCCCGCGAGGGGGTGACAATGGGTCGCAGCACGCACTGAACCGCCGCTCGGCGGTCCGGCCAGACCGGGACCGAGCACGCGCCACGAGCACCAGGCACCACCCGTCGGCACCACAGACAGCACCCCCAGAAGGAGAGCAGGGCATCCCATGGCCGAGCTGACCATCCGCCCGGAGGAGATCCGGGACGCTCTCGACGCCTTCGTGGCGTCGTACGACCCCGGCAGCGCCGCGCGCGAGGAGGTCGGGCGCGTCAGCGAGGCCGGCGACGGCATCGCCCGCGTCGAGGGCCTGCCCTCCGTCATGGCGAACGAGCTGCTCCGCTTCCAGGACGGCACGCTCGGCCTGGCGCAGAACCTGGACGTGCGCGAGATCGGCGTCGTCGTCCTGGGCGACTTCTCCGGCATCGAGGAGGGCCAGGAGGTCCACCGCACGGGCGAGGTCCTGTCCGTGCCCGTGGGCGACGCCTTCCTGGGTCGTGTCGTCAACCCGCTGGGCGCCCCCATCGACGGCCTCGGGCCGATCGAGGCGGAGGCCCGCCGCGCGCTGGAGCTGCAGGCCCCCTCGGTCGTGCAGCGCCAGGAGGTCCGCGAGCCGCTGCAGACCGGCATCAAGGCCATCGACGCGATGATCCCGGTCGGCCGCGGTCAGCGCCAGCTGGTCATCGGCGACCGCCAGACCGGCAAGACCGCCATCGCGATCGACACGATCATCAACCAGAAGGCCAACTGGGAGTCCGGCGACCCGAAGCAGCAGGTGCGCTGCATCTACGTCGCGATCGGCCAGAAGGGCTCGACGATCGCCTCCGTGCGCCGCTCGCTGGAGGAGGCGGGCGCGATGGAGTACACGACCATCGTCGCCGCCCCGGCGTCCGACCCGGCCGGCTTCAAGTACCTGGCCCCGTACACCGGCTCGTCCATCGGGCAGCACTGGATGTACAGCGGCAAGCACGTCCTGATCGTCTTCGACGACCTGTCCAAGCAGGCCGAGGCGTACCGCGCCGTGTCCCTGCTGCTGCGCCGTCCGCCGGGCCGCGAGGCGTACCCCGGTGACGTCTTCTACCTGCACTCCCGCCTGCTGGAGCGCTGCGCGAAGCTGTCCGACGAGCTCGGCGGCGGCTCGATGACCGGCCTGCCGTTCATCGAGACCAAGGGCAACGACGTCTCGGCGTACATCCCCACCAACGTCATCTCCATCACGGACGGGCAGATCTTCCTGCAGTCCGACCTCTTCAACGCGAACCAGCGCCCCGCGATCGACGTCGGCATCTCGGTGTCCCGCGTCGGCGGTGCCGCGCAGACGAAGGCCATCAAGGGGATCTCCGGCACCCTCAAGCTGGACCTGGCGCAGTACCGCGCGATGGAGGCGTTCGCGATGTTCGCCTCCGACCTCGACGCGGCCTCGCGTCGCCAGCTCGCCCGCGGTGCGCGCCTGGTGGAGCTGCTCAAGCAGCCGCAGTACACCCCCTACTCCCTCGAGGAGCAGGTCGTCTCCATCTGGGCGGGCACCACCGGCCAGCTGGACTCGGTCGAGGTGTCGGACATCGGCCGCTTCGAGCGCGAGTTCCTCGAGTACGTCAAGCGCCAGCACCCCGGCGTCATGGACGGCATCCGCGAGACCAAGCAGTTCTCCGACGGGGCCAAGGCGGAGCTGCAGCAGGCGATCGACGCCTTCAAGCCGCAGTTCTCCTCCTCCGAGTCCGCTCCGGTGCCCGCGGACACCGACGCCGGCCGCACGGACGAGGGTGACGTCTCCCAGGAGCGCATCACCACCAACCGGGGCGGGGCGACCGCGGCCCGCTGACGCGGGTTCGCACAGGCAGGCACGGCAGGGACCGAGCGGAGCAGGGAAGAGGAGCAGGACATGGCAGGCCAGCTGAGGGCCTACCGGCGGCAGATCCGCTCGGTCCAGGCGACCAAGAAGATCACGCGGGCGATGGAGCTCATCGCCGCGTCGCGCATCATCAAGGCGCAGGCGAACGTGCGGGCGTCCTCGCCGTACGCCCGCGCGCTCACCCGCGCGGTGTCGGCGGCGGCGTCCAACGCCACGCTCGACCACCCGCTGATCACCGAGAAGCCGCAGGTGCGGCGGGCCGCGGTCCTGGTGCTCTCCTCCGACCGCGGCCTGGCGGGTGCCTACTCCTCCAGCGTGCTGCGCGAGGGGGAGCGGCTGACCGCGACGCTGCGCGCGGAGGGCAAGGAGGTCTCGCCCTACCTGGTCGGGCGCAAGGCGACCGCCTTCTACCGCTTCCGCCGTCGCGAGATCACCGCGGAGTGGGTCGGCTTCACCGACTCGCCGCGGTACGAGAACGCCAAGGAGATCGGCGAGCGCCTCGTCGCCGACTTCGGCCGCGAAGCCGGCGAGGGCGGCGTCGACGAGATCCACGTCGTCTACACCCACTTCGTCAACATGGTGACGCAGGAGCCGCGCGTCATCCGGCTGCTGCCGCTGGAGGTCGTGGAGGGCACCGGGTCGCAGGACGGCGAGCTGCAGCCGCTGTACGGGTTCGAGCCGAGCCCCGAGGCGGTGCTCGACGCGCTGCTGCCGCAGTACGTCAACAGCCGCGTCTACAACTGCCTGCTGCAGGCCGCGGCCTCCGAGCTCGCCGCCCGTCAGCGGGCGATGAAGTCCGCCACGGACAACGCGGACGAGCTCATCAAGAGCCTCACCCGGCTGGCGAACAACGCCCGGCAGGCCGACATCACCCAGGAGATCACCGAGATCGTCGGCGGCGCCGACGCGCTCTCCTCCGCGGGCTCGCGCGCCTGATCCCCCCCGCACTCAGCACGAACTGACTCGACGAAGGAAGCCCGAGGAGCGACATGACCGCCACCGTCACCGAATCGGCCGCCGGCACCAGCAAGGGTGCGACCGGCCGCATCGCCCGAGTCATCGGCCCCGTCGTCGACGTCGAGTTCTCGGCCGACACGATGCCCGAGCAGAACAACGCCCTCACCACCGAGGTGACCATGGGCGGGCAGACCCAGACCGTGACGCTCGAGGTGGCCTCCCACCTGGGCGACAACATGGTCCGCGCCATCTCGCTGAAGCCCACCGACGGCATGGTGCGCGGCGCTCCCGTGGTCGACACGGGTGCCCCGATCTCCGTCCCGGTCGGCAACGTGACCCTGGGTCACGTCTTCAACGCCATCGGCGACTGCCTCAACCTGGAGGAGGGCGAGCGCCTGGAGGTCACCGAGCGCTGGCCGATCCACCGCAAGGCCCCCAGCTTCGACCAGCTCGAGTCGAAGACCACGATGTTCGAGACCGGCATCAAGGTCATCGACCTGCTCACCCCGTACGTCCAGGGCGGCAAGATCGGCCTGTTCGGCGGTGCGGGCGTCGGCAAGACGGTCCTCATCCAGGAGATGATCCAGCGCGTCGCCCAGAACCACGGCGGCGTGTCGGTCTTCGCCGGCGTCGGTGAGCGCACCCGTGAGGGCAACGACCTCATCGGTGAGATGGCCGAGGCCGGTGTCTTCGACAAGACCGCTCTGGTCTTCGGCCAGATGGACGAGCCGCCGGGCACCCGCCTGCGCGTGGCGCTGTCCGCGCTGACGATGGCGGAGTACTTCCGCGACGTGCAGAAGCAGGACGTGCTGCTCTTCATCGACAACATCTTCCGGTTCACCCAGGCCGGCTCCGAGGTGTCGACCCTGCTGGGCCGCATGCCCTCCGCGGTGGGTTACCAGCCGACGCTGGCCGACGAGATGGGCGTGCTGCAGGAGCGCATCACCTCCACCCGCGGCCACTCGATCACCTCGCTGCAGGCGATCTACGTGCCGGCGGACGACTACACCGACCCGGCCCCGGCGACGACCTTCGCCCACCTGGACGCCACCACGGAGCTGTCCCGCGAGATCGCCTCGCGCGGTCTGTACCCCGCGGTGGACCCGCTGGCCTCCACCTCCCGGATCCTGGACCCGCTGTACATCTCGCGGGACCACTACGAGACCGCGGTGCGCGTGAAGCAGATCCTGCAGCGCAACAAGGAGCTGCAGGACATCATCGCGATCCTCGGCGTGGACGAGCTGTCCGAGGAGGACAAGCTCACCGTGTCCCGCGCGCGGCGCATCCAGCAGTTCCTCTCGCAGAACACGTACATGGCGGAGAAGTTCACCGGCGTCGCGGGCTCGACGGTCCCCCTCAAGGAGACCATCGAGGGCTTCTCGCGGATCGCGGACGGCGAGCTCGACCACGTCGCCGAGCAGGCCTTCTTCAACGTCGGCGGTCTCGAGGACGTCGAGCGCAAGTGGGCCGAGATCCAGAAGCAGGGCGACTGACCCTCGCGGGCCGGTAGCCGTCACGAGGAGCTAAGGAGCACAGGGTGCCGTTGCAGGTCGAGCTGGTCGCCGCCGACCGGTCCGTGTGGTCGGGTGAGGCGACGCTGGTGCGTGCTCGCACCGTCGAGGGCGAGATCGGCATCATGGCCGGCCACGAGCCGTTGCTCGCCGTCCTGGCCGAGGGCGAGGTGTCCGTCACCGCCGGCGGGGGCGGCACCACGGTCCACGTGGACGGCGGGTTCTTCTCCGTCGACTCCGACAAGGTGACCATCGTGGCCGAGACGGTCCGCGAGGTCACCGGTCGGACCGGCGAGGCCCACTGACGGCCCGACCGGGGAGGAACTGACCGGCGTGCGCGAGCTCCTGCTGTCCCTGGAGGTGGCGGGCGCGTGCGCCCTGCTCGCGCTGCTGGGCCTGCTCCTCGTCGTCCTGCGCCGGCGCCGCCTCACGGGGCGTCTGGGCACGTTCGACTGCTCGGTGCGCCCCCCCGGCTCCCGTCGCTGGGCGCTGGGGGTCGCTCGTTACGAGACCGACCGGCTGGACTGGTACCGCACGTTCTCGCTGTCGCCACGCCCCTCGCGCTCCTTCGCGCGGGGGGCGCTCGACGTGATGAGCCGCCGCGACACCGAGGGCAACGAGCGCCTCGCGGTCCAGCCGGACGCCATCGTCGTGGAGTGCCGCCACGGCGGTGCCGCGCTGGAGCTGGCGATGAGCGCCGACGCCTACACCGGTTTCGCGTCCTGGCTGGAGTCGGCGCCGCCGGGGCAGAACGTCAACGTCGCCTGAGGGGCGCCGCCCGCGGGGGCGGGTGGGGTGGCGTGCGGTCCGGCCGGTGGTGAGCACCCGGCCGTCGTTCAGTCGAGGGGACCGGGGCCGGCGAGGATCTGGCGGGCCAGACCGGCGTGCTCGGGGAAGACCATGACGCGCGGGCCCTCGGTCGTGGGAGCCAGCGTGGCACGGATGCCCGCCTCCACCAGGGTGCGCCGCTGCACCTCGGCCTCCACGAACGTGGCGGGGGCGGAGACCACCTCCAGCAGGCCGTACTCGCCGCTGGCTCCGCTGCGGGGACGGCGCTCGACGAGCGAGCGGCCGTGGGAGAAGGTCCAGCGCAGCAGCAGCACGAGCAGGCCGACGACGAGCATGGCGATGATCGGGCCGACCAGGTAGTGGTAGCCGCCGGAGGTCACCTCGCCAGTGTCCCCGCCCTGTCCAGCGGGATCCCCGGGAAGGTCACCGTTCGGTGAACGCCGCGACCGTCCGCTCCCTGATCACTGCGGTGCGTGGCAGAGTCAGCACACAGGGTGTCCTGGGTGGGCGGGAGCACGGTGCAACCGCACGGCGGGTCCCTGCGTCCTAGCCGGTGACCACGACCGGCGTCCTCGGGGGAGGAACACATGGCGATCCAGGTCGCAGCAAGGACCGCGGTGCCCAGCGCCGCGGACGAGGTGGCGGCGCGCCGCGCCGCCCGCACCGCCCCACCGGGCGGTGCCACGGTCGTCGAGGAGGACCCCGGCAGGCTCGTGCGGGTCTGCGGGCGCCTCGACGTGCACTCGGTGCCGGAGGTGCGCGCGGCCCTGCACGCCGCCGTCGACCGGGGCTCCGGGCGCCTGGTGGTGAGCGTCGACGGCATCGTCGTCGCCGACGCCACCGGCCTCGGCGTCTTCGTCGGCGCCCACCGGCGGGCCCAGCGCGCCGGCCGGGAACTGGTGCTGCGGGACGTGCCGCTGCCCACCCTGCGGCTGGTGCGCGTCACGCGCCTGCATCGCGTGCTGCGGGTGGAGGACGAGCTCGCCCGCGCCGCCGGCCCGCCGCGGCCGGGGGTGACCGGGTTGCGGCAGCAGGCTCAGAACAGGCGCGCGGAGGCGTCGTCCATGCCCCGCAGGGCGTCGTAGTCCAGCGTCACGCAGCGGATGCCGCGGTCGGTGGCCAGCGTGCGAGCCTGGGGCTTGATCTCCTGGGCGGCGAACACGCCGGTCACCGGCCGCAGCTGCGGGTCGCGGTTCAGCAGCTCCAGGTAGCGGGTCAGCTGCTCCACGCCGTCGATGTCACCGCGGCGCTTGATCTCCACCGCGATCGCGCCGCCGCCGCCGTCGCGGGCCAGGATGTCCACCGGCCCGATGGCCGTGGGGTACTCGCGGCGCACCAGCCGGTACCCCTCGCCCAGCGTGGCGATGTGCTCGGCGAGCAGCTTCTGCAGGTGGGCCTCCACGCCGTCCTTGACCAGGCCCGGGTCCACCCCCAGCTCGTGGCTGGAGTCGTGCAGCACCTCGTGCACGGACACCACCAGCCGGTCGTCGCTCTTGAGGTGCTGGACCGTCCACGTCTCCACCACGCCCTCGCCGGCGTCCTCGCCCGCCGGGCTCACCGTCAGCCGCGCCGGGGGGCTCATCCAGTTCAGCGGCTTGTAGGAGCCGCCGTCGGAGTGCACGAGCACGCTGCCGTCGGCCTTGACCACCAGCAGCCGGGTGGCCAGCGGCAGGTGGGCCGACAGGCGCCCCGCGTAGTCGACGGAGCAGCGGGCGATGACCAGGCGCACGGTCGGGCAGCTTACGTCCTGACCCGCCGGCCTCCGGGACACCGGTCCCGCGGTCCGCTCCCGGGCCCCTCGCGGCCCGCTCCGACGGCGCCCCCCGAAAGGGGGCCTGTAACGAAAACGGGGGCTCGAGCGGTGGAGGGGTGCACCGGGCGCGCCACGGTGGTGTGGAGGGGACCCCACCGCGGCGGCGCCCGGTTTCGGCGTCCGGGACCTGCTGGGAGCATGGGGGGCGTGCCCCGAGCCAACCGCCGCCGACCCGAACCCCCGTCGCGCGGCGTGCTCGGCCGCGGCGTGGACCGCACCGTCACCGGCCCGGACGGCTCCTGGGTGGTGCGCCCCCTGCGCGGGGACACCTCCGAGAAGACCTACCGCTGCCCCGGCTGCGCGCAGGACATCCCGCCCGGCCGGGCGCACGTCGTCGTCTGGCCCTCGCGCGGCACCTTCAGCCCCGGTGACGGGGTCAGCGAGCGGCGCCACTGGCACACCTCCTGCTTCGACGCCCGCGGCCGGCGCGGGCCGCGCTGAGGCACCGCCCCGCCCGGGGCCCACGTCGTCACCGGCCGGGCGCCGCACTACCGTCGCCGGGTGACCGGAGCACCCACCGAAGAGCACCCCACCGCGAGCGCGCGGCACGACCCCGCCCGCCGCTCCTTCGCCAGCGACAACGCCGCCGGCATGCACCCCGAGGTCCTCGCGGCGCTCGTGGCCGCCAACGGCGGGCACGTCGCCAGCTACGGCGCCGACCCCTACACCGCCGCCCTGGACGACGTGCTGCGAGCCCACTTCGGGCCCGCCGCCGTCCCCGCCGCCGTGCTGACCGGGACCGGCGCCAACGTGGTGGCGCTGCAGGCGCTGACGCACCGGTGGGAGTCGGTGCTGTGCTCCGAGCACGCCCACGTCCTGCACGACGAGGGCGGCGCGCTCGAGCACGTCGGCGGCACCAAGCTCATCCCGCTGCCCGCCGGCGACGGGCTCATCGACCCGGCCGACCTGGAGCGGGCGGTGCGCCGCGCCCGGGGCCCGATGGCCGCACCCGTCGGTGCGCTGACGCTGACGCAGAGCACCGAACTGGGCACGGTCTACTCCGCCGCGCACCTGCGCGAGCTGGTGGGGGTCGCCCACGGGCTGGGCGTGCGGGTGCACGTGGACGGCGCGCGGCTGGCCAACGCCGCCGTCGCCCTGGGCGCGGGGCTGGGGGAGCTGACCACCCTGCTGGGCGTGGACGCCGTCTCCCTGGGCGGGACGAAGAACGGCGGCGGGATCGCCGAGGTCGTCGTGGTCCGCGAGGAGGCGGCGGCGCCGGGGCTGGCGCGGCTGCGCAAGCAGTCGCTGCAGCTGGTGTCCAAGGCCCGCTTCCTCTCCGCGCAGCTGCTGGCCCTGTTCGAGGGCGACCTGTGGCTGCGCAACGCCGCAGCCGCCAACGCGGCGGCCGCCCTGCTGGCGCGCGGCCTGGAGGACCTGGGGTCCCGGGTACGGCTGACGCGGCCGGTGCGGGCCAACGCCGTCTTCGCCTCGATGCCCGCCGCGGTCGCCGAGCGCGCCGCCGAGCGCGTGCCGTTCTTCGTCTGGGACCCCGACCACGGCCCCGGCACGGTCGAGGCGCGGTTCGTGGCCTCCTTCGACACCACCGGCGGCGACGTCTCGGCGCTGCTGGGCGTGCTGGGCGAGGAGCTGGCCCGGTGAGCGGCGACCCCCGCGAACCCGTGGAGATCCGCTCGGACGTGGTGCTGCCCGCGCGCCGCGAGGACGTCGAGCTGCACACCGCCGACGGTCTCACCCTGGTGGGGGAGCTGGCGCTGCCGGCCGAGCGCGACCCGGTGGCGACGCTGGTGACGCTGCACCCGCTGCCCACCGCCGGCGGGTTCATGGACAGCCACGTCCTGCGCAAGGCGTCCTACCGCCTGCCGGCGCTGGCGGACCTGGCGGTGCTGCGCTTCAACACCCGGGGCACCTCCAGCCCCCGCGGCACCAGCCAGGGCACCTTCGACGCCGGTGGTGCCGAGCGCTTCGACGTCGCCGCCGCGCTGGAGCTGGCCGAGTTCCGGGAGCTGCCGCGGGTGTGGCTGCTGGGGTGGTCCTTCGGCACCGACCTGGCCCTGGTGCACGGGCGCGACCCGCTGGTGGAGGGGCTGATCCTGCTCTCGCCGCCGCTGCGCTGGTCCACGCCGCAGGACCTGCGCGCCTGGGGTGAGCTGGGCAAGCCGGTGACCGCGCTCGTGCCGGAGCTGGACGACTTCCTGCGCCCGGCCGAGGCGCGCGAGCGCTTCGCCGAGCTGCCGCAGGCGGAGGTCGTGGCCGTGGAGGGCGCCAAGCACCTGTGGGTGGGGGAGCCCTCGGTGCGCCGCGTGCTCGACGAGGTCGTCGCCCGCGTCAACCCGGCCAGGTCGCCGCTGCCGACCACCTGGCCCCCCGCCTGACGCACGGCGGTGCGCCCCGCCCGGCGGGTGCGGGCGCACCGCCGCGCGGGGGGTCAGCCGACGGCGCCGGCGCGGTCCTCGCGCGGGGTGCGGCCGGTGAGGTCCACGACCTCCGCGGCCCCCTCCCCGGAGCCGTCGGGGTCCTCGCCCCGCCCGTCGTGCTCGACGTGCTCGTCGCCGTGCGCCAGGGGCGGCAGCGGAGCCAGGCCGAGCAGGCCCCGCAGGTCGTCCAGGTGCTCGGTGATCTCGTCGCGCTGCTGCATGAGCTCGTCGACCTCCGCCTGCGCCGCGGTGCGGCTGCGCTCGGCCTGCTCGCGAGCGGTGTCCACCATCTTCTGGGCGCGGGACCGGGCCTCGGTGACCATCGCGTCGGCCTCCTCGCGGGCCCGCTCGGCGCGCAGCGCCGCCTGGGCCAGCGCCTCGGCGCGGATGGACTCGGCAGCCTCGGCGGCCTGCTGGGCGCGCTCCTCGGCCTCGGCGGCGCGCTGCTCGGCCTCGGCGATGCGGGCCGCGGTGCGGGCGGCCGCGACCTCCAGGCGCTGGCGGTCCTCCTCGGCGGCGCGCTCCCGGGCGGCGGCCAGGGCGAGCTCCTGCTCGCGCACCGCGGCCTCGGTGCCCGTGCGCAGCTCGAGCGTCTCGCGCTCGGCCTGGGCGCGCAGCGCCGCGGCGTGCCGCTCGGCGGCGGCGAGCGCCTCGGACGTCTCGTGCTCGGCCTGGGCGCGCAGGTTGGCGGCGTGGCGCTCGGCGGCGGCGGTCGTCTCCGCCGCGCTGCGCCGGGCGGACTCGACGACGCCCTCGGCGTCCGCGCGGGCCCGCTCGAGGATCTCGGCGGCGTCGCGGGTGGCGGCCGAGGTGCGCCGCTGGGCGTCCTCGTCGGCGCGGGTGCGCGTCTCCAGGGCCTCGGCACGGGCCTCCTCGCGCAGCCGGTCGGCGTCGCGGCGCGCCGAGCGCAGGATCTCGCCGGACTGGTCCTCGGCCAGGCGCAGCAGCTTCTCCATGCGCGCGCCCAGGCCCGAGTAGGTGGGCTTGTCGTGCTCGCGCAGCTCCTTCTGCACCTGGCTGAGCTCGGCGGCCACGCGCAGCGCGCGGGCGTCGCTCTCCTCGACGCGGGCGCGCGCCTCGCGCAGCGCCTCCTCGAGGTGCTGCAGCCGGGCGTCGACCTGGCCTCGGTCGTAACCGCGCACGACGATGCTGAACGCGTCGTGGGACTCGCTGGACACCGGCGGACCTCCGGGCGGGTCGGGGACGGGCGGCGGACGGGGCACGCCGCGGTCGGGCGACGAGAGCGGCGTGCTCGCTGAGCCGCAGCGTAGTCGCGCGGCGGCTCCGGACCGGGCAGGCGCCCCACCCGCGCGGCGCCTAGCGTGGGGGGCGTGCTCGTCGCCTTCTCCGTCTCCCCGTCCGGTTCCCCCGCGCCCGAGGGCGCGCCCGACGGCTCGGTGAGCGCCGCCGTCGCCGACGCGGTCCTGGTGGTGCGCTCCTCGGGCCTGCCGCACCGCACCGACGCCATGTTCACCACGGTGGAGGGCAGCTGGGACGAGTGCATGGACGTGGTGCGCCGCGCCTGCGAGGCGGTCGGCCGCCACGGCCCGCGCGTGTCGCTGGTCCTCAAGGCCGACATCCGACCCGGTCACGAGGGCGAGCTGACGGGCAAGCTGGAGCGGCTGGAGGCCGCCGTGGAGCGGGCGCGGGGCGAGGCCGGCCGCGGCCAGTGAGCCCGCGGGCCGGCCCCGCCGCCGCGCTCACCCGCGCCGGGCCGGCCCCCGCCGCAGCACCCCGTCGAGGGAGAAGCGGCCGGCGCCCGTGAACAGCAGCACCAGACCGGCGGTGCCCAGCAGCAGGGCGTTCTCCCCGTTCACCTGACCCTCCACGAGCAACCCGCCGGGGGCGTGGACGAGCAGCCACACCCCGGCCATCTGCACCAGCAGCAGGGCACCGGCCACGCGGGTCAGCAGACCCAGCAGCAGCAGCGAGCCGAGACCGACCTCGCCGAGGATCACGAGCCAGCCCGCCAGGTCGGGGGCCGGCACGCCCAGGGAGGCGGCCGTCCCCGTCGCCTGCTGCGGGGCGAGGAGCTTGGGCACGCCGTGCACCAGGAGCAGGGCGCCGGCGACGAGGCGCCCCAGGAACAGCCCGGTGCTGGGCGCCCGGGGGGTGCGTGCGGCGCTCGAGGCGCCGCGGGCGGTCGTGGGGGTCTCGGTGGACGTGCTGGCAGCGGTCATGGTCCGGTCCTCTGCGTTCGGGAGGGGGCCCAGCGGGCCCTTCGGGCGGGCGCGAGGTGTCGCGGCTGGCTGCGGCGACGGTGACGGGCCGCCGGGGGCGCGGACGCGGCTCCCCGTCGTGATCACCACCCCGTCAACGAGGCCCCCGCCGACGCGGTTCACCGCGGCGGGCGGCTCGTCCCCGCCCCGGCGGGATTCACGTGCGCGGCGCGGGCGCGCGTAGGGTGTCCCCCCGTACCCGGTGCCCGCCCCGTGCGGGCGAGGGCCCTGCAGCCCGCTGAGGACCCGCGGGCCCGGTGCCCGCGCCGGCCCGGGGGGACCCACCCGCCCACCACCCCGGAGGACCCCGTGCGACGCGCGATCGCCTGGCTGCTGCTGCTGGCCGGGCTCGGCTGCGCCGCCGCCGGGACCCTGCTGCTGACCGTGCTGGCCCCGCCGCGCACCCTGACCGTCGAGGTCGGCGCGGCCGACGGCGCGGTGGCCGTGGTCACCGCTCCCGGTGTCCTGGACCTCACAGGGCCGCGGGCCACCGTCAGCGCCCGTGCCACCGGCGGGCAGGACGTCTTCATCGGCGTGGCCACCGCTCGGGACGCCGAGGCGTGGCTCGGCGACGCCGCGCGCACCGAGGTCACCGGCGTGGGCGGTTCCCTCGACGAGCCGGTCGCCCGCACCGGCTCCACCGGGACGGGGCCGGCGGCCGACCCGCGCGCCGCGGACGTGTGGGTGGCCTCCGCCGACGGCGCCGGCAGCGCCTCCCTCAGCTGGGGCACCACCACCGACGACGCCCTCGCCGCGGCCGGCGGCGCGGTCGCCCTCGTGGCGACCGACGGCACCACCGCGGCCCCGGACCGGGTGGAGCTGTCCTGGGTGCCGACGGGCGCGGTCGCCCGGCACCCCTCGGCCGTCCCGCTCGCCGTGACCGGCGGCGTCCTGGTCCTCCTCGGCGCCGTCGGCCTGCTCCTGCACCGCCGCCCGCGGCGCAGCGCCGGCGCCCCCGCCCGACCCGCCCGGCAGGAGACCGCCTGATGCGCCGACCCGCCCGGACCACGGCGCTGACCGCCGCCTGCGCGGCGCTGCTGGCGCTGCCCGCCTGCGCCCATCTGCCCGTCGTGCACGCGCCCGCCGCCGCGGGGGAGCACGTGCCGCTCGTCGTGCAGCCCGCGCAGGCCGCCCGCACCGCCGAGGCGGCCACCGCACCGCTGCAGGCCCTCGCGGACCCGGCCGCCGCCGACCTCGAGGCGCTCGAGCAGCGGGTGAGCGGCCCGGAGCTGGCCCTGCGCCGCGCCGCCGCGACCGTCGCCGCCGCGGGCGTCACCCCGCCGGCGACCGGTGCCGACGACCTGGACGCGATCTCCTCGGTGCTGCCGCGCCAGGGGACCTGGCCGCACTGGTTCCTCACCGTCACGGAACCGGGTGAGGACGCCAAGCCGTCCCTGGTGGTGCTGCGCTCACCCTCGGCGCGCGAGCCGTACCGGGTCTGGGCGACCCCGTCGCTGCTGCCGGGGGCGAGCCTGCCCACCACGGGTGCGCCCGCCGAGGGCGCGGCGGTCGTGGCCCCCGACGAGGACACCAACCTGCCGATGAGCCCCGCCGCGGTGGCCGAGCGATACGCCGACGTGCTGCTGGAGGGGGACGCCGGCGAGTTCGCCGGGCAGTTCACCTCCGACGCCTACCGCCAGGGCGTGCTGGCCTCCGTCGAGGAGCAGCGGCGGGCGCTGGAGGCCGCGGGCGGGTCGCTGACGCAGGAGCGGACCCTGCTGGAGGACCCCCTGCTGGCCGTGCGCACGCGCGACGGCGGTGCGCTCGTCGTGGCGGGCTACCGCTGGACGACGACGCTGCGCGGCCCGGCCGGCGGGCTGCCCGGTCAGCTGGACCCGGTGCTGGCCGCGCTGGCGGGGCGCGCGAGCGCGACCGGCGTGACCGTGGTGCGCGAGGAGGTCGTGGTCTTCGCGGTGCCCCCCGGGCAGGGGGAGGTCGCCGCGATCGCCGTGCAGAGCGGACCGGTCTCGGTGGAGGCGTCCTGACCGCTGCGGCCCGCGCCCGGAGGGGCTGCGGCGCGGCGGCGGCTGCGTGAGAAGCTGACCGCCATGACTCAACCGACTCCCCCCGGTGCGGGGCTGAACCTGCGCGGGGCGGTGGACCTCGGGGCGCTGGCGGCCCGCAACTCCCGCCGCGAGGAGGTCGCGCGCCGCGCCGCCGCCGATCCCGCCGCCGCGCAGCAGGCCTCGCCGTTCGTCGTGGACGTCACCGAGGAGTCCTTCACCGAGGTCGTGCAGTCGTCGGTGCAGTTCCCCGTCGTGCTGGACCTGTGGGCCGAGGGGTACGACACCGGCGCCGAGGTCCTCGCGCAGCTCGCCGACGAGTTCGGCGGCCGGTTCCTGCTGGGCCGCATCGACGCCCAGGCCGAGCCGGCGCTGGCGCAGTCGCTGGTGCAGTCCCTGCAGGCGCGCGCGGTCCCGCTGGTCGCGGCGATCGTCAAGGGGCAGCCGCTGCCGCTGTTCACCGGCGCGTACCCCTCGGCGGAGGAGGCCCGCCCGCTGCTCGAGGAGGTCCTGCGCGTCGCCGAGGCCAACGGCGTGACCGGCCGCGTGCCCGGCGAGGCCGTGCCCGCCGCCGGCGAGCCCGAGGCGCCCCCGCTGCCCCCGCTGCACGCCGAGGCGCAGGCCGCCGCCGAGGCCGGCGACTACGACACCGCCGCCGCGGCCTGGCAGAAGGCCCTGGCCGCCGACCCGCGCGACAGCGCGGCCACCGAGGGCCTGGCCCGCGTCGGCGTCCTGCGGCGCGTGCGGGGCGTCGACCTCGGCCAGGCCCGGGCGGCGGCCGCCGCCGCGCCCGACGACGTCGCCGCCCAGCTCGTCGTGGCCGACCTGGACCTCGTCGGCGGCCACGTCGAGGACGCCTTCGACCGTCTCCTGCGCATCGTGCAGCGCACCGCCGGCGAGGACCGCGACGCGGCCCGCAGCCACCTGCTGGAGCTGTTCACGGTCGTCGGCACGAGCGACCCGCGGGTGGTCAAGGCCCGCGCCGCGCTCACGCGCGCGCTGTTCTGAGCCGCACCCGTCCGGGGGGGGGGGGGGGGGGGGGGGGGGCCCGCGGGGGGGGGGGGGGGGGGGGGGGGGGGGGGGGGGGGGGGGGGGGGGGGGGGGGGGGGGGGGGGGGGGGGGGGGGGGGGGGGGGGGGGG
>NZ_JBJLSE010000038.1:0-35750 GCF_050871845.1 Kineococcus arenarius subsp. arenarius | reverse complement strand
GCCCCGCACCGCCCACCGGCGGTGCGGGGCCTGGCGCGTTCCCGGACGCGGAGGGACGTGGCGACGCAGGGGCGGGGGAGCAGGAGGATCAGGAGGATCAGGAGCGCAGCAGGCCGGCCGCGTGCCGCCCGGCGACCGCGGCCGCCACGAACGCGGCGCGGTCCTGCTGCAGGCCGCGCCCCATCGTGGACAACCCCACCGGGCACGCCGCCAGCGCCTCGTCCAGACCCTCCGTGCCCACCTGCGCCCACCGGTGCCGCCCGACGGGCGCGCACAGCGCCCGCACCTGAGCGCGCACCCCGTCCCAGAACGCGCCCCGCTCGCCGGGCACCACCACGTCCACCGGCGCCAGCGCCACCCGCCCCACCGCCGTGGCCGAGTGGTGCGACAACCCCCGGTGGCGCTCGCGCTCGTCGGCCTGCGAGACGCGCAGCGAGGCCACCGCCCGCCCGCCCAGCACGGCAGCGGCGTTCAGCGCCTCCCCGGCCGCCACCCCGGAGAACCCCCAGCGCGAGCCGGTGCCCAGGTTGCCCGGTCCCTGCGCCACCACGACCACGTCGGCACCGGCCACCAGCCGCGCCGCCAGCAACCCGGTGTGCACCGTCGCCGCCTCCAGGTCACCGCCGAAGCTCTGCCCCGTGCTCACGCACGCCGCCAGCCAGCCCGCCTCGCGCAACCCCGCCACGGCCCGCGAGAACGCCACCGGCAGCGCCCCGCCGTCGGTCATCACGTACACCACCCGCGCCTGCGGGGCCTCCGCGCGCACCCCGGCCACCACCGCCGGCACCGCCGAGTGCAGGTCGGCCACCACCACCGGCACCCCCCGCAGGTCCTCAGCCCCCGCCAGCACCCCGTGGTGCTCGGACTCCTGCTCGTCCACCCCCAGCACCATCGCCTGCAGCGGCGTGTAGCGGGCCTTGACCAGGTGACCGGGTCCCGCCGGCGGGTCCGCCGGCAACGCCTCGGGCAACGCCACGACCATCGCGTACCCGCCGGTGCCCAGCCCGCGCGCCAGCGCCGCGGTGTTCAGCAGCACCCGGTCTCCCGGCGCCGGGCGACCCACCAGCTCCACGTACGCCAGCGCCCGCAGCACGGCCCCCGGCGCGTCCGCGCCCACCGCCCCCGCGGGCGCGCCCTGCACCCGCACCTCGCACTCCAGCGCGCCGGGCCACTCCCGCCCCACCCGCACGACCGTCCCCGAACGCCACCGCAGCACCCGAGCAGGCTAGGGGGTGCCCCGCGCGCGCCGCCCGTCCCCGCCCGGGCGCACCGCGCGAGCGCCCACCGCCTCCAGCGCAGCGCCCGCCCGCTCACCGAGCACCGCCGGCGCCGAGTACAGCCACCCCGCACCGGCACGCACCGCCCCCGCGTGCACGCCCAGCGACACCAGCACCGCCAGCACCGCCCACACCACGGGCAGCCACCCCGGTCGCCCGGCACCGGCCACCCCCAGCGCCACCACCGCGCTGGTGCCCACCCCCACCACCAGCTCGTGCACCAGGTACACCGGCAGCGTGCGCCGCCCCAGCCACCCGCACACGCGCACCAGCCCCGACGCCCCGGGCAGCCGCGTCAGCAGCACCGCGAACGCCAGCCCGCACACCACCGCCACCACGCTCAGCGCGCCGGCCACCCCCGGCCCCCGCAACCACCCCGCCCCGTGCGCCACCAGCAGCCCCGCACCCGCGACGCTGCACACCGCCGCCGGCCCCACCCGAACGCTGCCCAGCAACCGCAGCAGCTGCGCTCGCAGGCACCAGCCCAGCAGGAAGAACACGAAGCACCGCGCCATCTGGTGCCACACGTAGAACGGCGCCCGCACCCACAGCTCGCCGGCCGCCACCGACAGCACCGCCGCCGGCACCAGCAGCCACGGCGCGCGCCGGCCCAGCGCCCGCGCCGCCACGGTGAACACCGCCAGCGCGTACAGGTACCACAGGCCCGTCGTGGGCCGCACCGGCGCCAGCAGCAGCGGCACCAGGCTGTCGGCCTCCCACGGCTGGAACCGCGGCGTCACCGCCCGGAACAGCGCGAAGCGCACCAGCGACCACAGCACGAACACCCACAGCAGCGGCACCAGCCGCGAGCGCACCAGCACCGCCCACGAGCGGGTGGCCGCCGTGGCCGCCAGCAGCCCCGACACGCAGAAGAACAAGGGCATCCGCAGCAGCACCAGCTCCCCGTTGACCGCCCGCCACCACGGCGCCAGCAGGTGCGCGGCGTCCAGGTGCAGCACCGCGTGGTGCAGCACCACCAGCACGATGGCCAGGCCCCGGGTCACGTCCAGGGCGGGCAGTCGACGCACGGGCTGGCGGCCTCTCGGGTTCCGGCGGGCGGTGCAGGGGGCGGGCGGTGCTGCGGACGCTACCCGCCCGGGCACCGCACCGGAGCCCACCCGTGTGTCGTGCGGGCCGTCGTGCGGGCGTCGTGGACCGGCGCCCCGCGCCGCAGCGGCCGCCGTCCGGTAGCGTCCGGTCCACCATGGCGAGCTCGGCACCCAGCACCGGCGCGGCGGCCGCCGCCCGCGGCGCACGACGCACCGAACGGCTGCTCAACCTCGTGATCGCCCTGTCGGCCACCCGCCGCTGGCTGACCAAGGAGCAGATCCGCACGGCCGTGCCGCAGTACGCCGACTGCGCGACGACCGTCGCCTTCGAGCGCATGTTCGAGCGCGACAAGGAGGACCTGCGCGAGCTCGGCGTCCCGCTGGAGACCGGCGGCGAGGACCCCCTCTTCGGCGACGAGGCCGGCTACCGCATCGACCGCGACGCCTACGCCCTGCCCGAGATCAACTTCACCCCCGCCGAACTGGCCGTGCTGTCCCTGGCCAGCCGCGTGTGGCAGCAGGCCAGCCTCGCCGGCCCCGCCACCCGGGCCCTGGTCAAGCTGCGCAGCCTGGGCGTCGAACCCGACGAGACCTCCCTGGTGGGGCTGGAACCGCGCGTGCGCACCAGCGAACCGGCCTTCGACCCCCTGTACGCCGCCACCCGCGACCGCGCCCCCGTCTCCTTCGCCTACCGCCGCGCCGGGGGCGAGCCCGCCACCCGGCGCGTGGAGCCGTGGGCCATCGTCAGCTGGCACGGGCGCTGGTACCTCGTCGGCCACGACCGCGACCGCGACGCCCCCCGCGTCTTCCGCCTGTCCCGGGTCTCCTCGGCCGTCAAGCGCATCGGCCGGCCCGGTTCCTACGAGGTGCCCGCCGACCTGGACCCCCGCGAGGTCGTCGCCGGCACCGTCGGCGAGCGCACCACCCGCCGCGCCCGCCTCCTGGTGCGCAGCGGCAGCGCCCTGGCGGTGCGCCGGCGCGCGGTGTCGGTGCGCCCCGCCGTCGCAGGCACCGGGGACGGCGACGGGGACGGCACCGGTGGGGGGACCGGGGAGGACGTGGTGGAGCTCGACGTGGCCGACGTGGAGGTCAGCGCCGACGAGCTCGCCGGCTACGGCGACGCCGTCCTCGTCCTCGACCCCCCGGAGCTGCGCGAGGCGGTCCTGCGCCGCCTGCGCGGAGCCGCTGGAGCGGGCACCGGCGCGGCGGGCACCGGGGGAGGTGCCGCGTGAGCGGCAGCGCCTCCACCGAGCGCCTGTCCCGGCTGCTGGCGATGGTCCCCTACCTGCTGCGCCACCAGGGCATCCCCCTGGAGGAGGCCGCCGAGCACTTCGGCATCGGCACCGACGACCTCGTGCACGACCTGGAGCTGCTGTTCGTCTGCGGCACCCCCGGCCACATGCCCGACGACCTCATCGACGCCCGCTGGGACTCCGGGCGCGTGTACCTGTCCAACGCCGACCCCATCGCCCGCCCCGCCCGCCTGGCCGTCGACGAGGCCGTGGCACTGCTCGTGGGCCTGCGCACCCTGGCCGAGGTGCCCGGCCTGCACGACCGCGACGCCCTGGACGGGGCCATGACCAAGCTCGCCGAGGCCACCGGCGAGGCCGCCGCGGCCGCCGGCTCCGTGCGCGTGGACGTGCGCCCCGGCGACGACGAGCAGCTCGCCGGCGTGCTCGCCACCTGCCGCAGCGCCCTGGCCGCGCACCGCCGCCTGCACCTGACCTACCTGGTGCCCAGCCGCGACGAGCGCACCGAGCGCGACGTGGACCCCATGCGCCTGGTCACCGTCGACGGCCGCTGGTACCTGGAGGCCTGGTGCCACCGCGCCGAGGGCGTGCGCCTGTTCCGCCTGGACCGCATCGAGGCCGCGCAGGCCCTCGACGCCGACGGGACCCCGCCGGCGCGCGCGGTCTCCCGCGACGTGCAGTCCGACCTGTTCCGGCCCAGCCCCGACGACCTGCTCGTGACCCTGGACCTGGCCCCGCAGGCGGCCTGGGTCGTGGACTACTACCCGGTGCAGTCCACCGAGCCGGCCCCGCCGGGCGCCTGGGAGCAGGCCTCGCTGCGGGTGCGGCTGCGGGCCGCGGACACCCGCTGGGTGCGCCGGCTGCTGCTGCGCCTGGGCGCCGGCGCCCGCGTGGTGGACCCGCCGGAGCTCGCGGTGGAGGTGCGCGAGGCCGCCCTGGCGGCGCTGGCCCGCTACCGGGGTACCGCGCCGGGCGCCCCGGACACGCTGTGAGACAAGGCGTCAGACCCCTGGGCCCGCACGGCGACGGGGTGCGCCGACTCGCCGGGTGAACAGCGTTCAAGGATTTCCGGGTCCGTGCCGAAGCAGTGGGTGTCGGACGGCGGGACAGCCGCCCACACCACGACCGGAAGGTGCACACGATGACCACGATCAAGGCTTCCTGCCCCTGCTGCGGCGACGTCGAGCTGACCCCCAAGCAGGTCCGCCTCGTGGTCTGCTCCGCCAAGGACCGCTCCTTCTACGCCTTCGACTGCCCGCAGTGCAAGGACGAGGTCCGCAAGCCCGCCAGCGAGGACGTCGTCGCCCTGCTGGTCTCCGGCGGCGTGGCCGTGGAGCGCTGGATCATCCCCGCCGAGGCCATGGAGGAGCACCACGGCGCCACCATCGCCTGGGACGACGTCCTGGACTTCGCGCTCGTGCTCGACTCCTGCGACGACCTGGCCACCCTGGCCACCCTGGCCCCCCGCTCGGTGCGCTGAACCCCGCGCCACCGACCGGTGCGCGGGCTGGGAGATCCCTGAGAACCCGCACCCCGATCGCGTCGCGGCCCCACGGCGCGCCGCCGGGGACGTACGATGACCGGGCACCGTCCCCCTACGGAGGTTGAGAACCATGGGCGCCATGAAGCCCTGGCACATCATCGTGCTGGTCGTCGTCCTGCTGCTGCTGTTCGGCGCCAAGCGCCTGCCCGACGCCGCCCGCGGCCTGGGACGCTCGCTGCGCATCTTCAAGAGCGAGGTCAAGGAGATGCAGAAGGACGACGACGACGTCGCCGAGCGGGACACCGCGTTCAGCCCCAAGGCCTTGGACGACGGCCGTGCCGACGGCACCGCCTCCGGCGCCCACGTCAACGGCAGCCGCAGCAGCGAGGCCCCCAGCGCCTCGCGCGAGCGCTGACCCCGCGCTGACCCGCTGAACCGCTGACAGGAGGCCCTGGCGACGTGGCGGTCACCACCATCCGACGGCGACGCGCGCCCAAGGACCCCGAAGGGCGCATGCCCCTGCGCGAACACCTCGACGAGCTGCGCAAGCGGCTCTTCCGGGCCGCCCTCGCAGTGGTGGCGGGCGCCGCCGCCGGCTGGTGGCTGTGGCCCAACGTCGTGCTGCCGTTGCTGGCCCAGCCGGCGGAGTCCATCGAGGGCGTCGAGCTCAACTTCGCCTCGACGCTGGGCGTCCTCGACGTCCAGGTCAAGGGCGCGCTGTGGGTCGGCCTCATCGTGGCGGCCCCGGTGTGGATCTACCAGCTCTGGGCGTTCGTCACCCCCGGGCTGACCAGGAAGGAACGCAGCTACGCCGTCGGCTTCGTGCTGGCCGGCTTCCCGCTCTTCCTCGCCGGCCTCGCGCTGGCCTACTTCATCCTGCCGACGACGATGGCGCTCATCACGTCGTTCACGCCCGACGGCATCAACAACATCATCGACACGCCGAGCTACCTGTCTTTCGTGATGCGGCTGCTGCTCGCGTTCGGCATCTCGTTCCTGGTGCCCGTGCTGCTGGTCGCGCTGAACTTCGCCGGCCTGGTCCCCGGCCGGGTGATCCTCAAGCAGTGGCGCATCGTCGTCTTCCTGTGCTTCGTCTTCTCCGCGATCTTCACGCCCACCCCGGACGCGCTGACGATGATCCTCATGGCCATGCCGCTGATCTTCCTGTTCTTCGTCGCCATCGGGGTGTGCCTGCTCAACGACAAGCGCCGTCGGCGCAACTCGCCCGAGACGGACTACTCGAACCTGTCCGACGACGAAGCCAGCGCGCTCTGAACCGGCCACCCACGCCGTCGCGGCGAGCGGCGTGAGCGCACCCGGCCCCGTGGGCCTGCTCGTCAACCCCACCGCCGGGCGCGGCGCCGGCTTCACCGCCGGGGCCCGGGTGCGCGCCGAGCTGCGCCGCCTGGGCCACGCCGTCACCGAGCTGTCCGGACCCGACCTGCCCGCCGCCCGCCGCGCCGCCCGCGACGCGGCGGGGGAGGCCGCAGCGCTCGTCGTCGTCGGCGGCGACGGCCTCGTGCACGCCGCCGTGCAGGAGGTCGCCGGCACGGCCACCGCCCTGGGCATCGTCCCCGCCGGCACCGGCAACGACATCGCCCGCGGCCTGGACCTGCCCCTGGGCGACCCGGCCACGTCGGTCGCCGCCCTGTCCGCGGCCCTGCGCGAGGGCCGGCACCGCACCGTGGACGCCGTGCGCGTGCACAGCGCCCACGGGCAGCGCTGGTACGCCAGCATCCTCGCCTCCGGCGTGGACGCCCTGGTCAACGAGCGCGCCAACTCCTGGCGCTGGCCGCCCGGCCCCGCCCGCTACACCCTGGCCGCGCTGCGCGAACTGGCACTGGTGCGCGGCGTCGCCCTGCGCATCGAGCTCGACGGGCACGTCCTGCAGCGCCGCGTCCTGCTGGCCGCGGTCGCCAACACCCGCTGCTACGGCGGCGGGCTCACCATGGCCCCGCACGCCGACCCCGCCGACGGGCTCCTGGACGTCGTCGTCGTCGACGAGCTCCCCGCCGCCGCCGCGCTGCACCTGTTCACCCGCCTGCGCAGCGGCGAGCACCTGCGCTCACCCGCGGTGCAGGTCCACCGGGCCCGCACCGTGCGCCTCGAACCGCTGGAACTGCCCGAACCGGCGGCGCCGCGGGCAGCGCGCGCCGGGGGCCGAACCCGCCTGCCGCGCCCGCACGCCGACGGCGAGCCCGTCGGCTCCCTGCCGCTGACGTGCGAGGTCGCGCCGGCCGCGCTGCACGTCCTCGCCTGACCCGGCCGACCCGCCCCGCTCAGCCGACCCGCGGCGCGGCCCTGCCGCGCACCGGTGGTGGCCGTGACGTACTGTCGCCGTCATGGCCAGCCCCGCGGAACGATACGCGGCAGCGCAGCGCCGCACCGAGCAGTCGCGCACCCAGCTCGCCCAGTTCGCCGCCACCCTCGGCTTCGACCTGGACGGCTTCCAGGTGCAGGCGTGCCAGGCCCTCGAAGCCGGCCGCGGCGTCCTGGTCGCCGCCCCCACCGGCGCCGGCAAGACCGTCGTCGGCGAGTTCGCCGTGCACCTGGCGCTGCGCACCGGGCGCAAGGCGTTCTACACCACCCCCATCAAGGCGCTGAGCAACCAGAAGTACGCCGAGCTCGCCGAACGGCACGGCGCCGCCAGCGTCGGCCTGCTCACCGGGGACAACTCCGTCAACGGCGAGGCCCCGGTGGTCGTGATGACCACCGAGGTGCTGCGCAACATGCTCTACGCCGGCTCCCCCCTGCTGGACGGCCTGGGCTACGTCGTCATGGACGAGGTCCACTACCTCGCCGACCGCTTCCGCGGCGCCGTGTGGGAAGAGGTGATCATCCACCTGCCCTCCGACGTCCTCGTGGCGTCCCTGTCGGCGACCGTCTCCAACGCCGAGGAGTTCGGCGCCTGGCTGGACACCGTGCGCGGCGACACCGAGGTCGTCGTCTCCGAGCACCGCCCGGTGCCGCTGTGGCAGCACCTGATGGTCGGCACCCAGCTGCACGACCTGTTCACCGACCCCGCCGGCGACCCCCTGGAGGGCGACGAGGGCTCCCTGGTGCCCGGGGCGATCGTCAACCCCGAGCTGGTCTCCATGTCCCGCCAGCAGCTGCGCACCGACCGCCTGGCCACCGCCGGGCGGGGCCGCGGGCGCGGCCGCGGCCCCGGGCGCCCCGGCGGCGGACGCTACGCCGCCGGCCCCCCCGGCGGGCGCACCCCCTCGCGCGCGCAGGTCCTGGAGGTCCTGGACGCCGCCGACCTGCTGCCGGCCATCACCTTCATCTTCAGCCGCGCCGGGTGCGACGCCGCCGTGGCGCAGTGCGTGGCCTGGGGGCTGCGCCTGACCACCCCGGAGGAGGGCCGGCGCATCCGTGCGATCGCCGAGGAGCGCTGCGCGGAGATCCCCTCCTCCGACCTGGCCGTCCTGGGGTACTGGGAGTGGATGGAAGGGCTCGAACGCGGGCTGGCCGCCCACCACGCCGGGCTGCTGCCGGTGTTCAAGGAGACCGTCGAGCAGCTCTTCGCCGACGGGCTGGTCAAGGCCGTCTTCGCCACCGAGACCCTCGCCCTGGGCGTGAACATGCCCGCCCGCTCCGTCGTCCTGGAACGGCTGGTCAAGTGGAACGGGCAGACCCACGTCGACATCACGCCGGGGGAGTACACCCAGCTCACCGGCCGCGCCGGGCGCCGCGGCATCGACGTCGAGGGCCACGCCGTCGTGCTGTGGGCCGCCGGCACCGACCCCGAGGCGGTCGCCGGCCTCGCCTCGCGGCGCACCTTCCCGCTGCGCTCCAGCTTCCGGCCCACCTACAACATGGCCGTCAACCTCGTGCAGCAGGTCGGCCGCGAGCGGGCCCGCGACATCCTGGAGACCTCCTTCGCCCAGTTCCAGGCCGACCGCGCCGTGGTCGGCCAAGCCCAGCAGATCCGCGAGCAGCAGCGCGCCCTGGACGGCTACCGCCAGGCCATGACCTGCCACCTGGGCGACTTCGGCGAGTACTTCGCGCTGCGCCAGCGCATCGGGGAACGGGAGAAGGAGCTCTCCCGCGTCGGCGCCGCCCAGCGCCGCGCCGAGGCGCGCAGCTCCGTCGAGCAGCTCAGCACCGGCGACGTGGTGCGCCTGCCCGGCGGGCGCCGCGACACCTTCGGCGTCGTCCTGGACCTCGTCGACGGCAGGGGCTTCGACGGTCCCTCCCCGCGCGTCCTGAGCCAGGACCGCCAGGTGCGCACCATCGCCGCCCACGACTTCACCGGTCCCGTCGAGCCGCTGGCCCGCGTGAAGGTCCCCAAGGCGTTCAACTGGCGCAGCCCGCAGGCCCGCCGCGACCTCGCCTCCTCCCTGCGCAACGCCCTGGCCGAGATCGGCGGCGGCGACGTGCCGGCCCGCCGCCGCGGCGGTGCGGCCGCCCGCACCGACGACGACGCGGTCCTGGCCGAGCTGCGCCAGCGCCTGCGGGCGCACCCCTGCCACGGCTGCTCCGACCGCGAGGAGCACGCCCGCTGGGCCGTGCGCGAGGAGAAGCTCGCCCGCGACACCAGGGCCCTGCAGCGCACCGTCGAAGGCCGCACCGGCACCATCGCCCGCACCTTCGACCGCGTGTGCGACCTGCTCGCCGAACTCGGCTACCTCACCGACGACGGCGGCGCCGTCACCGAGGCCGGCCGCACCCTGCGCCGCATCAACGCCGAGACCGACCTGCTCGTCGCCCAGTGCCTGCGCCACGGCGCCTGGGCCGGCCTCGGCCCCGCGGACCTGGCCGCCGCCGTCTCCTGCCTCGTGCACGAGTCCCGCCGCGACGAGGGCAACGGCCCCGAACGGGTCCCGCGCCGCGCCGAGGACGCCATCGCCGCCACCGTGCGCCTGTGGAGCGACCTCACCGACCGCGAGGACCACCACAAGGTCCCCGCCACCCGCGAACCCGACGCCGGCCTGGCGTGGGCGGTGCACCGCTGGGCCTCCGGGCACCGCCTGGACGCCGTCCTGCGCGACGCGGACCTGGCCGCCGGCGACTTCGTGCGCCGCTGCAAGCAGCTCGTCGACCTCCTCGACCAGGTCGCCGCCGCATCGCTGGACCCCGCGGTGCGCTCGGCCGCCCGCGACGCCGTGGACCTGGTGCGCCGCGGCGTGGTGGCCCACACCTCGCTGACCTGACCTGCCCGGACCCTCGAGCACGGCTCGAGGGTCCGCCGAGCCACCCTCCACCTCCACCTCGGGCTAACGGCGGCGGCAGGACGGTCGTCAGCCCCGCTCGCCGGCCAGGGCCCGCAGCACCCGCTCCACGCTCGAGCCCAGCCCCCAGCGCTGCACGAGCCGCTCCAGCGCACCCGGGTCGGCCGCGGCCGGCGGCAGCGCGTCCGGCACCACCGGCACCGGGGCCTCGCGCACCACCCGCACCACCACCGGCGCCGCGTCCAGGTACGCCGACGCCTCCACCAGCCGGCGGCGCTGCCCGGCCGGCACCGCCGACCCCGGGTCCGCCGCCGCCGCACGCACCCCCGCCAGGTCCCCGTACCGCTCCAGCAACGCCGCCGCGGTCCTCTCCCCGATCCCGGCCACCCCCGGCAACCCGTCGGAGGGGTCCCCGCGCAGCACCGCCAGGTCCGCGTACCCGGCACCGTCGCGCACCCCGTACCGCGCGGCCAGCCACGCCTGGTCCACCACCTCCGCCCGGCGTACCCCCTTGCCCACGTACAGCACCCGCACCCCGGCCGCGTCGTCGACCAGCTGGAACAGGTCGCGGTCCCCGGTGACCACGTCCACCGCCACGCCCTGCGCGGCCACCGCGCGCGCCGTCAGCGTCGCGATCACGTCGTCGGCCTCGAACCCGGCGCACCCCACCCGCGCCAGCCCCAGCGCCCCCAGGACCTCGGCGATCACCGGCACCTGCGGCTCGAGGGCCGCCGGGGAGTCCTCCCCGCCACCGGGCCCCACCCGGTGCGCCTTGTAGGACGGCAGTGCCGCCACCCGGAACGCCGGGCGCCAGTCCTCGTCCCAGCACGCCACCAGCCGCGCCGGCCGGTGCTCGGCCACCAGGAACGCCACCGCGTCCAGGAACCCCCGCACCGCGTTCACCGGCGTGCCGTCCGGCGCCCGCAGCGACTGCGGCACCCCGTGGAAGGCCCGGTAGTACAGCGACGCGGCGTCGAGCAGGAGCAGGCGCTCGCGGCCGCCGGGCCCCTCGTCGGGGGAGGCGGCGGCAGCGGGGGAGGGGTCGGCGGGCACCCGCCGATCCTCGCACCGGTGCCCAGGAGCCTCCCAGGATCCTCCACGAGTCTCGCCCCGGCTCCACCCGCAGGAGGACGCGCGAACGGCGCGCGTGCCGCACCCTGGAAGGGCAGTGGTCCCGCCCGGCGCGCACCGGGCACGCGGGGCGGGCCGTGCGACGACGAGGGGATCGCAGTGCACACCACCGACCGCCAGACCACCCGCACCACCCGTCCGCGCCGCCTGGCGCTGCTGGCCACCAGCGGCGCCGCGGCCCTCGCCCTGGGCCTGGGTGCCTGCGGCGGCGGAGAGGAGTCCGCCGCCCCGGCCACCACCCAGCTGAGCGCCTACGAGGTCGTCCAGGCCTCCGCCGAGCAGTCCAGCACCGCCGGCAGCGCCAAGTTCGCCTTCACCGTCGACGCGACCGCACCCGACGGCGAGGCCGTCACCGTCGCCGGTGAGGGCGCCTTCGACGCCGCCGACCACGCCGTGCGCACCACCGTGACCCTGCCCACCGCCGCCGGCACCGACGGCGGCCAGGTCGAGCTGCGCGTGGTCGACGACGTGGCCTACGTCTCCGGCGCCCCGCTGACCGGCCAGGGCCAGTGGGTTCGCCTGCCCCTGGACGCCGTCGGCGCCGCGGGCCTGGACACCACCGCCGTCGACCCCGCTCACCAGCTCGAGCAGCTGCGCGCCGTCGCCGACGACGTCCGGGAGGTGCCCGCGGTGAACGTCCGCGGCGTCCAGGCCCGCGGGTTCAGCGGCACCATCGACCTGCAGGAGGCCCTGCAGCAGCTGCCCGCCGAGCAGCGCACCGCGGAAGCCGAGCAGGCCGCCGCCGAGGTCGGCAGCATCCCGTTCACCCTGTACGTCGACGAGCAGAACCGCCCCGTGCGCCTGGTCGTCCAGCTCACCGACCCCGACGACTCCGCCGCCGCCGAGGTGAGCATGGACTACTACGACTGGGGCAGCGACGTGGACGTCGACGCACCCGACCCCGCCGCGGTCACCGAGCTGCCCGCCGGGCAGCTGCCGGTGCAGACCGGCGCCGCCGCCTGACGGCAGGCACCCGCTGGAGGTGCCGCACGCCTGATCAGGGCCCCACCGGTCGAACCGGTGGGGCCCTGATCACGTCCTCATCCCGTTGGCGCGGTCAATAGCTAGAGAAAATCTGCTTATCGCGGGTAACAAAAAACCTAAAAGTGAGGCTGCGAACTACGCTTCCCGCGTGAATGAACCTGCTCCCAGCACCCGGCGGCTGTACCGCGGCGGGTCCGTGTACAGCCCCGCCGACCCCTTCGCCACCGCCGTGCTCGTCGACGGCTCCACCATCGCCTGGGTCGGCCCGGACGAGGCCGCCGGGGCGTGGACCCGCGGGGACGAGGAGGTCGTGGACCTGGACGGCGCCCTGGTCACGCCCGCGTTCGTCGACGCGCACGTGCACGTCACGGAGACGGGGTTGCGCGCTGCCGGCCTGGACCTGAGGGGGGCTCGCAGCGCCCGGGACGTGCTGGACGCCGTGGCCGCCGCCTGCGCCGGCGGAGGCGGCGAGCTGCTCACCGGTGCCGGCTGGGACGAGACGACGTGGCACGACGCGACCCTGCCCACCCGCGCCCAGCTCGACGCCGCCGCCGGGGGAGCGCCCGTGCACCTGTCGCGCGTGGACGGGCACAGCGCCCTGGTCTCCAGCGCCCTGGCCGCGCAGGCCGCGCTGCCCGCACCCGGGCAGGCCGGCAGCGCGCAGGTGTCCGGTGCCGCGCACGACGCAGCCCTGCACGCCCGGTGGGCGGCCCTGAGCCCCGGCGCCGCCGAGCGGGCCCGCCGCGCCGCCCTGCGCGCCGCCGCCGCGGCGGGCATCGGCACCGTGCACGAGATGTCCGGTCCCGCGCTGGCCCCGCCCGGCGACCTGGCCGCCCTGGTAGCGCTGGCCGGTGCGGGTACCGGCGCCCAGCGCGCCGACGGGCGCGAGGCCCTGCCGGAGGTGGTCCCGTACCACGCGCAGGCCCTCACCGACCCCGACGCCGTGCGCGAGGTGCTCGCCGCCCACGCCGCCGAGGGCGTGCACCTGGCCGGCGTCGGCGGCGACCTCGCCGTCGACGGCTCCCTCGGCTCGCGCACCGCCGCGCTGGGCGCCCCGTACGCCGACGCGCCCGGCACCCGCGGCACCCTGCACCTGGACCCCGGGGCGGTGCGCGCGCACCTGCGCGCTTGCACCCTGGCCGGTGTCCAGGCCGCCTTCCACGCCATCGGCGACGCCGCCCTGCGGGTGCTCGCCCAGGCCCTGCAGGAGGTCGCCGACGAGCTGGGGGCCACGGCCCTGGCGGCCCGCGGGCACCGCGTGGAGCACGCCGTCGCGGCCGACGCGGACGTCGTCGCGGTCCTGGCGCGCCTGGGGGTGGGCGTGTCCACCCAGCCGGCCTTCGACGCCCGCTGGGGCGGGCCCGGCGGCACCTACGAGCGGCGGCTGGGGGCCGAGCGCGCCGCGGGCCTGCACCCGTTCGCCGCGCTGGCCGCTGCCGGTGTGCCGCTCGCGATGGGCTCGGACAGCCCCGTCACGCCCCTGGACCCCTGGGGTGCGGTGCGCGCGGCGGCGTTCCCGCACCGCCCCGAGCACGCCGTGTCGGTGCGGGCGGCGTTCCTGGCCCACACCCGTGGCGGGCACCGCCTCGCCGGGCGCGGCCACCCGGGCGTGCTGCGCCCGGGCGCCCCGGCCACCTACGCGGTGTGGGAGGCGGGGGACCTGCTCGTGCAGGCCCCCGACCGGCGCCTGTCCGGCTGGAGCACCGACGCGCGCTCGGGCACCCCGGGCCTGCCGGACCTGACCCCCGGGGCGGGTGCGCCGCGGTGCCTGCGCACCGTCGTGGACGGGGCCGTGGTGCACGACGAACTGGGGGGGTGAGCGCCGCCGCACTCCTCGCGCCCCCTCGCAGCGCTGCCGACACGCCGCAACACGCCGTCGCCCCCGTGTCGATCGCCGGTTCGCGCCGGCGCGCTGACCTGCGACGACGTGCGTCGTCGCAGGTCACGGCCCGGTTGACAGCGCTGCGTGTCCGAGTAGTTTCGATCAGGCAGCCCACGACGGGGAAGCCGGCCGGTCCGGCCGACCACCCGCCGTCGCAGTCGCACCACCTGCGACGGCGGACGCCGACCAACCGGCCGGAGTGGGCGAGGTCGGGTCCGCACGCCCTTAGACAACGGCGTCCACCCCGTAGCCGACGGGGTGGGCGACGGCCCGAGGGGTGCGGCGGACCCGACCTGTCTCTCCACCGGCGAGCGCCCTCGGGGTGTGCCGCCCGCGCCCGGGGCCACGTACCCTCGAGCGGTGCGCCGCATCCCGCCCCCCGCCCCGGTGAGCCCCGCCCCGGTCACGAGCCTGGTGCTGGCGCTGACCGGCGGGCTGGCGACCTGGGCGGCCTTCCCCGGGGCGGTGCGCGAGCAGGGCCTGTGGTGGAGCGCGCCGCTGGGCGTGGCGCTGCTGACCGCGGCCACCACCGGGGTGCGGGCCCGTCGCGGCGCCCTGGCCGGGTTGCTGTTCGGGTGGGCGTTCCTGGTGCCGCACCTGGCGTGGAGCGGCACCTACGTGGGCCTGCTGCCGTGGAGTGCCCTGGCGACCGCGTGCGCCCTGTTCTACGCGGCCCTGGGGGCGCTGCTGCCGCGCCTGCAGCGCGCCCGCGCCCACCTGGGCCCGCTGGCCGTGGCCTGCGGCTGGGTCGCCGTGGAGGCGCTGCGCGCCCGGTTCCCGTTCGAGGGCTTCCCGTGGGGCCGGCTGGCCTTCTCCCAGGCGGACGCCCCCACCGTGGCGCTGGCCTCGGTGGGCAGCACCGCGCTGGTCACCTTCGCCGTGGCGCTGGCCGGCGCCCTCCTCGCCGGTGCCGCGCACGCCCTGCTGCGCCTGCCCGCGCCGCCCGGCGCGGCCCGGGCGGTGCCCCGCGCCCTGCCGGCCGTGGCCGCCCTGGCCGCGGCCGCCGCGGTCACGGCCGCCGGGGCGCTGTTGCCGCGGCCCACCGCCGCCGAGGACGGCACCCTGCTCGTGGCCGCCGTGCAGGGCAACACCCCCGCCGCGGGCCTGGACTTCAACGCCGAGCGCCGCGCCGTCCTGGACAACCACGCCGACGCCACCCGGGAGCTGGCCGCGCAGGTCAGCGCCGGCGACGCGCCGCAACCGGACCTGGTGCTGTGGCCGGAGAACTCCAGCGACATCGACCCCTACGGCAACGCCGACGCCGAGCAGGTCATCGAGCAGGCCGTTCAGGCCGTCGGGGCACCCGTCCTCGTGGGGGCCGTCGTGGACGGCCCGGCGCCGTTCGTGTCGAACACGGGCCTGCTGGCCACCCCCGCCGACGGCATCGACGGCGCGCTGCAGGACCCCACCCGGCACTACGTCAAGCAGCGCCCGGCACCCTTCGCCGAGTACGTGCCGTACCGCGACTTCTTCCGGCTGTTCACCGACAAGGTCGACCTGGTCACCCGCGACTTCGTGCACGGCGACGCCGTGGGCGTGCTGGAGGCCGCGGGCGCGCGCCTGGGCGACGTCATCTGCTTCGAGGTCGCCTTCGACGACACGGTGCGCCAGTCGGTGCGCGCCGGTGCGCAGTTCCTGGTCGTGCAGACCAACAACGCCACCTTCGGCTACTCGGACGAGGCGGTGCAGCAGCTGGCGATGTCGCGGCTGCGCGCGGTGGAGTCCGGGCGCGCCGTGGTGCAGATCTCCACCGTCGGCGTCAGCGCCCTGATCACCCCGGACGGCACCGCCCACCAGGAGACGGAGCTGTTCACCACCGACGTCCTGCAGGGCCAGGTGGCGCTGCGCTCCACGCAGACGCTGTCCACCCGCCTGGGGGCCGCACCCGAGCTGGCGCTGTGCGCGCTGGGCGCCCTGCTGGCGCTGAGCGCCCGCCGCGGCCCGCGACCGGCCACCCGCCGCCGCGGTGAGCGCAGCACCGGCGCCTCGTCCCCGGCAGGTGGCGCCGGCGGGCGCCCCAGCCCGGTGGTCCTGTGAGCTTGCCCGGGGGCCTCCCGCCCGGCCGGGCCGGCGCCGGGTCCGTGCCGGTGCGGCGCGGCCGCTGGACCGCGGCCGTGCTGCTGGCGGTCCTGCTGCTGCTGGTCGTGGAGGTGTGGCTGCTCTCCCGACTGGCGGAGCTCGTCACCGCTGCGGGGGTGCTGGCGCTGCTGGTCGTGGAGACCGCCGCGGGGGTGCTCGTGCTGCGCCGCGCCGGGCGGCGCGCCCTGCAGGCGCTGCGCTCGGCCCAGGCCTCCCCGCTCTTCTCGGGCAGTCCCGTACCGGGTGCCCACGGTGCCGGGCGGACCGGTGCCGGGCGGATCGGGGACGCGGCCCTGGTGGGTGCCGGGGGAGCGCTGCTGGTGCTGCCCGGGGTGCTCAGCGACGTCGTGGCGCTGCTGTGCCTGCTGCCGCCCACGCGCTCGCTGCTGCGGCGGCTGGGGGCGCGCCTGGTGCGCGCGCGGGTGCGGCGGGCGCTGCGGCGCGCGGGTCTGGACCCGGCCGCCCACGCCGGGGGCCCCTTCGCGGACGGCGACGTCGTCGAGGGCGAGGTGGTCGTCGAAGGCGAGGTGCTGGACGACCCGGTCGCCGGCGGTGCGCCCGCGGACGGCCGCCCGGTTCCCCGGCGCGCCCTGGGCCCGGGCAGCCACCGCCCGCGGGGGCGGCGGCGCGAGCGCTGAGCCGGCAGGCGCTCGGGGTGCGCGTGCACGCACGAGGGCCGGGCTCACCCCTGGGGGTGGGCCCGGCCCTCGTGGGTACCGCTCAGGCGCTGCGCTGGATGAGCGCCCGGCTGCGCAGCAGCTCCAGACGCTCGTCCAGCAGGACCTCCAGCTCGGCGATGGTGCGCCGTTCCAGCAGCATGTCCCAGTGCGTGCGCGCGGGCTTGCCCGACTTCCTCTCGGGTGCCTCCGTGTCGGCGCGCAGGGCCTCGGCCCCGCAACGGCACTCCCACAGCGCGGGCACGTCCGCCTCCAGCGACATGGGCACCACGGTGGTGTGCCCGTTGGGGCAGTGGTAGCTGATCTGCTGGCGCTCGGCCAGTTCGACGCCGGACTCGCTCTCGAGGCTGGCGGCCCCGAGGCGGGACCCTCGCAGGTTGCGCTCGCTCATGTGACCTCCCCACATCCGGTTCCCTGCCCTCCCGCGGACCCGGGGGGAAGGGGACTCGCCGGGTAGAACGCCGCGCGGGGGGCGCCTGTTCCGGGCGCGTCGCGGCGAACGTGTGGAGGTCGTGTGCGCAGCGGAGTGAGTCAATGACTGAAGGTCACCACATGGTCGCGTCAGGTCGTCCCGCAGCAGGCCCGCGCCGCCGCCGGCAGCTCACCCCTGCCCGGCGTCACGGGCGCCGGCGGCCACGTCCACCCGCGACAGCAGCCACGCCCCCACGACGAAGAACGCCAGCAGCGCCACCAGCGCCGGGCGGTACGAGCCGCTCAGCTGCGCCACCAGCCCGAACACGAGCGTGCCCAGCCAGCTGGTGCCCCGCTCACCCGCCTGGTAGAGGCCGAAGTACTCCGCTTCGGCACCCACCGGCACCAGGCGGCTGAACATCGACCGCGCCAGCGCCTGGGTGCCCCCCAGCACCAGCCCGATCAGGACGGCCAGGGCCAGCCACGTGCCGAACGCGCCGCGCGGCACCGCGAAGGCGGCCAGCACCACGACGATCCACAGCCCCAGCCCGGCCAGCACGGTGCGCTGCGCCCCGAAGCGGGCCGCGGCGCGCCCGAACAGCAGCGCCCCGCCGAACGCGACCGCCTGCACCAGCAGCACCGTGGTGATCAGCTGAGAGGAACCGAACCCCAGCTCCTCCTGCCCGTACACGCTGGCCGCCGCCACCACCGTCTGGATGCCGTCGTTGAAGACCAGGTACGCCAGCAGGAACCGCAGCGCCTGCGGGTGCGAGCGCAGGCCGCGCAGCGTGCGCACCAGCTGCCGCACCGGTGCCAGGACCCCACCGGCCCCCGGCACCGCCGGGCGCGGCGGCAGGTGCCGCAGCCCCAGCACCGGCACCAGCGTGAAGACCCCCCACCACAGGCCCGCCGAGGCCAGCGACACGCGCACCGCGCCCTCCTCGTCCAGCCCCACCAGGCCGGGGGAGGAGACCAGCACCAGGTTCACCGCCAGCAGCAGGAAACCCGCCAGGTAGCCGGCCGCCCACCCCCGCGAGGACACCGCGTCGCGCTCCGCCAGGGCCGCCACGTCGCACAGCAGCGCGTCGTTGACCACGCTGGACGCGGTCAGCGACAGCGTCGCCACCACCGCCAGCAGCACGCCGAGCTCCCAGCGGTCCCCGCTCAGCGCCACCATCGCGGTGGCGGCCGCGGCCCCCGGCCAGGCGAACGCGCCCAGCAGCAGGTTGCGCCGGCGCACCCGGTCGGCCACCGCCCCCGCGAACGGCAGCAGCAGCGCCGACAGCAGCGTCGCCAGCGTCGTGGTGTACAGCGCCAGCGACCCCGGCGCCACCTGCAACCCCAGCACCGTCAGGTCGCGGGTGCAGCCCTGCGCCCCCTCACCGCACGCGGCCCGCCGCGCCAGCACCGTCAGGTAGGGCGCGAACAGCACCGTCGCCGTGGTCGTCACGTACGCCGAGTTCGCCCAGTCGTAGACGTACCAGCTGCGCCGCGCCCGCCGCAGCGACGGCGGTGGACCGTCCCGCGCCGGGTCCAGCGGCCGAGCGGGCGAGGCCGTCACACCCTCACCCCTCCACCCACTGCCCGCGCGCGCGCAGCACCTCGCGCAGCACGTCCGCCCGGTCGGTGATGAGCCCGTCCACCCCCAGGTCCAGCAGCGCGTGCATCTGCACGGCCTCGTCCACCGTCCACACGTGCACCTGGGCGCCCGCCCGGTGCACCGCGTCGACGAGGCCCTCCGAGACCACCACCGCACCGCGGTGGCGCACCGGCACCTGCACCGCGTCCACCCCGGCCAGCGCCGCACGCACCACGGCCGGGCGCCGGGCACGCACCCCCACCACCGCCGCCGCCGTGCGCGGCAGGCTCGCCGAGGTCGCCACCGCGGCGCCGCCGGCACCACGGCCCGCGGCGGCCAGGGCCGCCACCCGGCGCCGCTCGCTGAAGGAGGTCAGCAGCACGCGCTCGTGCGCAGCCGTGCGCCGCAGCACCTCGCCGATCCCCGCCAGGGCCGCGGGCGTCTTGACGTCCACGTTGAAGCGCGCGTGCGGGAACGCGCCGAGCACGTCTTCCAGCAACGGCACCGGTTCACCGCCGCCGTTCGCGCCGGAGCCCACCCGCGCGGTGCGCACCACCGACCACGGCAGGTCGCCCAGCCGCCCGGCGACGTCGCTGACCCGGTCCAGGCGCTCGTCGTGGAACGCCACCAGCCGCCCGTCGGCCGTGGCGCGCACGTCCGTCTCCAGGTACCGGTACCCCAGGTCCACCGCGGCCGAGAACGCCGCCAGCGTGTTCTCGCACCCCGTGAGGGAGAACCCGCGGTGCGCCACCGCCAACGGCCCGGGGTGCTCGCAGAACGGGTGCCGGGGCACCGGTCGCGGCACCGCTCCCGCGCGCGCGGGCGGCCGGGCCGGGCCCCGGGCCGGACGCATCAGCCGACGTACTCCCAGTGCCACGGCTCGAACTGCCCGCTGCGGTTCTGCGCCCACGCCGGGTTGATCCACCCGTACAGGGCCGCGTTGCGGTCCATCCACAGGTGCTGCGCCGAGGTGGCGTTCTGCACCCCGCCACCGAGGTCCACCGCGATGCCCAGCCCGTGCCGGCTGGTGCCCGGGCGCGCCGCCAGACCCGGCTTGCGCGCAGCCACGTCGATCTGCCCCGCCAGGGTCCGGTAGGAGTCCGTCACCGTCAGCGGCGTGCCGAACGCCTCGGAGAACGCCTGGCTCAGCTGGTTGAACGCGTTCGCCGCGTCCGCGCGCAGCACGTGGCCCGGAGCCGCGTACAGCGGGCACAGCGCGCTGCGGGGGATCAGCCCGTTGCCGTACCCGGCCGTGGAGGCACCGGTGCACTCGCCCACCGGCCCCACCAGCGCCCCGGACACCGCCGTGCCCGAGGTCGCGGCGGCGGCCGCCGCGGCAGCGGCCCGCGCGTCGGCCTCGGCCTTGGCCGCCTCCAGGTTCGCCGCGCGCTGCGCGTCGGTCAGGGCGGTGCCCGAGGTCGCCGACTGCATCGCCGCCAGCTCGGCCACCTTGGTCCGCTGCTGCTCCACCAGCGCGTCCGACTCCAGCTTGGCCGCCACCGCCGCGTCGGCCTGCGTGCGCGCCTCGGCCGCCGCCGCCTCCGCCCGCGCCGTGGCGTCGACCTGCACGCGCTGGGCCTCCTCGTAGGCGGTCACGGCGCTGCTGCGGCCGTCGCCGATGCGCTTGACCGAGGCCAGCGCACTGGCCGACTCGTCGGTGGGGCCCTGCTGCAGGGCCGCCACCAGGCTGGAGTACTGCTGCAGCGAGCCGCCGCCCCGGTACGCCTGCGAAGCCCACTGGCCCAGGTCCTTCTTGCCCTCGGCGAGCGTGGCCTCCGCCTCCGCCAGCCGCTGCCGCTGCGCGGCCTCCTCGGCCTCGGCGGCCGCCTTGGCCTCCATGGCCACCTGGTAGCGCTCCAGCGCGGCGCTGGCCTGCGCCGCCAGCGCGTCCAGCGCCTGCTGCGCCCCGGTCAGCTGCTGCTGCGCCGCGTCCGCGGCCACCCGCGAGCGCTCCGCCGCCTGCCGGGCCTGCTCGATCTCCTGCGCCGAGGGCACCTGCGCGGCGCTCAGCGCCGACGGCACCGCGGCCGACGCCGGCTGCGCAGCACCCACCCCCAGGCAGCCCGCGCCCAGCGCCGCGAACGCCACCCACGCACCCGCGCGGCGGGAACCGCGACGCGCACCACCGCCGGTGCCTGCGGGGGGGAAGAACGGTCGGGTCGGAACGGCGGTCAGGCGGGGGGGCAGCACGATCGGCACGTCCAGGCGTTCAGGGGCGCGAGCCCGGGTCAGCGGAGGGTCGGGGCGGCATCGGGTGGATCCGGTGCCTGGCGCGACACCGGTGTGGAGGACCCGTGCAGGTCTTCCCGGCCGGAGACTACCCCCCGCGACTTCGGCACCACGAGGACCGACACGTAGCTGGGGACGGCCAGTGTGAGCGGCATCACAACCCACCACCCGGGTGCCGCACCACCCCGCCCGCGCGGCCCAGCACCGCGGGCACCTGCTGGCACAGTGGCCCCGTGCACCCCCACGACCGCGTGCACCCCGACCACGCGCACCCCGACCACGCGACCCTGGCGGCCGTCGCCGAGGCCGCCGCCGCGGACGCCGGCGGCCTCGACCCGCACCTGCTGGGCGACTTCCTGGACAGCGTCTGGACCGCCGTGTCGGCCCGGCGACGGCTGCCGGAGCACCGCACCGCCCGCTACCGCCTGCTGGGGGAGCGGGCCGCCGGTGACGGCGTCGCGCTGCGCGCTCTGCTGGACCTGTACCTGTCCGCCGCCTGGCGCCTGTGGCGACTGCTGCCGCCCGTGGCCGCCCCGGACGACGCCGCCGCCGTCGTCGACGCCGGCGAAGTCGTCCTCCGGGCCAGCGACGACGCGGTGGCCGCCCTCACCGAGGGGTACCAGCTCGCCCGCCGCCAGCTGGTGCGCCGGGAGGAGTCCGCCCGCCGCGAGTTCGTCGACGACCTCCTCACCGGCAGCTCCGACGTGCCCGGCGTGCTGCACCGCGCCCAGCGCTACGGGCTGGACCTCGCCGCCCCCCACGCGGTCACCGTCGTGCGCGCCACCGCCCCCTACACGGACGGCTCGGCGCTGCTGGCGACCCTCGAGCGCCGCCTGCAGGGCAGCGTCGCCGACGCCGACCCCCTGGTCGCCACCAAGGACGGCGCCCTCGTCGTCGTCTTCAGCGCACCCGACCGCGAGGCCGTCCGCGACGTCCTGAGCCGGCTGCGCACCACCCTGGGCACCCCCGCGGCCACCGGGTGGCGCGCCGGCGTCGGCCGCCCCGGCACCGGCGCCGGCGCCGTCGTGCAGTCCTACGAGCAGGCCCGCCGCGCCCTCGACCTCGCCCGCCGCCTCAACTGGCGCGACCCCGTCGCCGACACCGCGGACCTCGTCGTCCACGACGTCCTCCTGCGCGACCGCGCCGCCGCCCGCGACCTCGTCACCGCCCTCCTGGAGCCCCTGCGCGAGGCGCGGGGAGGGCCCGAGCCGTACCTGCGCACCGTCGAGACCTACCTGGCCGCCGGCGGCAACGCCACTGAGACCGCCCGCCGCCTGCACCTGTCCGTGCGCGCCGTCACCTACCGCCTGGCCCGGCTGCGCACCCTGACCGGCGCCGACCCCGCCGACGCCTCCGGCCGCTTCGCGCTGCAAGCCGCCGTGCTGGCCGCCCGAGCCCTCGGCTGGCCCGACGAGCAGCCCGACTGACACCACGGCGCTCGCCGCCCCGGTGGCTCGTTGCCGGACCCCGGCAACGGGAGGGGTCTGAGGTCGTCCGCGCATGGACGCGACCGAATCGACTGCGCACCGTCACCATGGGTGGTGAGCGACGTCCGTCGCGCACAACCGACCAAGGAGGCAGGCAGTGGACTTGAGCCTCGACGTGCCCGTGTGGGCCTGGGTGGCGTTCGCCGCGGTCATCGTGGTGATGCTGCTCGTCGACCTGCTGGGACACCGCGGCGCCCACGTCATCGGGTTCCGGGAGGCGGCCGTCTGGAGCGCCGTCTGGGTGGCGATCGCGCTGGTCTTCGGCGTCATCATCTTCGTCGCCTACGGCGTGGAGGCCGGTACCGCCTACACCACGGCGTGGCTGCTGGAGAAGAGCCTGTCCGTGGACAACCTCTTCGTCTTCGCGCTGATCTTCGGGTACTTCAAGGTCCCGCGCGAGTACCAGCACCGCGTGCTGTTCTTCGGCGTCTTCGGCGCCCTCGTCTTCCGCGGCATCTTCCTCGGCCTGGGCGTGGCCGTCGTCGAGCGGTTCACCGCCGTCCTGTTCGTCTTCGGCGCGATCCTGCTGTGGTCGGCGTGGAAGATGCTCAAGGACGACGACGTCGACATGGACCCCAGCCAGAACTTCGGCGTCCGGCTCCTGAAGAAGATCGTCCCGCTCAAGGACGACTACCACGGCCAGAAGTTCTTCATCAAGGAGGCCGGCAAGCGCTACGGCACGCCGCTGCTGGCCGTGGTCGCGGCCATCGAGGCTGCCGACCTCCTCTTCGCCGTGGACAGCGTCCCGGCCGTCCTGGCCGTCTCCAGCGACCCGTTCATCGTCTACTCCTCCAACGCGTTCGCCATCCTGGGCCTGCGCGCGCTGTACTTCCTGCTCTCGGGCCTGCTGGAGCGCTTCCACCTGCTGAGCAAGGCGCTGGCGTTCATCCTCGCCTTCATCGGCGTGAAGCTGTTCTTCCAGGCCGGTCACGAGGTCATCAGCCCCGCGATCCCGCACATCCCCACCTGGGTGAGCCTGAGCGTGATCATCGTGTCCCTGACGCTGGCGATCGTGCTCAGCCTGCGCCGGCCCGCCCCGGCCGAGCACGGCGCGAGCGCCGAGGGGGGCGACGCCCCTGACGCGGACGCCGCCGCCAGCACGGGCGACCGGGAGCGCTGACCTCAGCTCCGAGCGACGCGGGGGTGGTGCCGGGTGTGCCCGGTGCCACCCCCACGTCCGCGTCAGAGCCCGACCCTGGAGGCGGGGTTCTCCTGCGGCACGACGGCTCCCTGCGCGTAGGCGGTCAGGGACGCGGGGGAGCGGTGCCCGCTCTGCCGCATGATCGAGCGGTCGGGCACGCCGTAGCGCACCGCGGACGTCACGAAACCGGCCCGCAGGCTGTGCCCGGCGACGGTGGTGGGGTCGATGCCCACGGCCGCGGCCCGGCGCTTGACGACCTCGGCGACCGCCTCACCGGTCATGCGCCGGGGTTTGAGGGACTTGCCGCCCTTGGTCATCGACAGGAACGCCGCTCCCGAGCGCAGCCCGGCCAGCTCGACCCAGCGCTCCCAGGAGCGCACCGGGCACGTCTGGCGGTGCGCGCCCCACGGCAGGTCGACCACGCGCTGACCGCCGTCACCGGTGCCCTGGCCGTCGCCGCGCCCGCGCACCGCGATGCGCAGGCCCTCGGGAGTGCGCTGGACGTCCTCCAGGTCCAGCGCGGCCAGCTCCGAGCGGCGCAGCGCCCCGGCGAACCCCATGACGAGCAGCGCGCGGTCGCGGGCATCCATGACGGAGTCCTCGCTCAGCGGGGCGACCAGGTCGCCCAGGGTGCGGGTCAGCACGGCCTCGACGCGGCGCACCTGCTGCGAGGGCCCGTACCGGCGTCGCAGACGCTTCCACGCGGCGTGCACCTCGTCGGCGGCGGTGGGGCGGGTGATGCCGATGAGGCTGTGCGCGACGCTGATGGCGGCCAGGCGCCGGCGCAGCGTCGCCAGGCTCAGCAGCTCGCCGTGCGCCTCCAGGTAGTCCGCCACGGTCGGGCCGTCGGTGGGCAGCGGCTGCCGGTGCTCGGCCAGGCACCACCCGGCGAAGTGGGCGAGGTCCTTGGCGTAGGCGCGCCACGTCGCGGGCGCGCGCCCGGAGCGGTGGCTGGCCGGCAGGGCGGCCAGCCAGGCCTCCACGGAGTCGGGGTCGGTCGCGCTCGGTGGCTCCACGAGGGGTGGGTCGAAGTCCGCCGCAGGGTTGTCACCGGAAGTGGTCACCGCAGCACTCTAAGAGTACTACCCGGAGAAGTCCAGATTCTCACGGCTAATAAGAACGAAAAAAAACACTTACTTGCTCAACCAACCAAGAGAAAGACACGGGACGCCGTGGTGGAATGCCCGCCGTGTCTCGTCCTCTCCTCACCGCCGCCACGGTCAGCTACGCGGCCAACTGCGCCCTCGGGACCGCTGTGGCATCCCGTCGCGTGGACACTTCCGGGGTGCGGTGGGTCCACCACGCCGTGTACGTGAGCACGGTGCTGCTGACGGCGGCGGCCGGCGTCCAGCTCGCCGCACGCGGTGATCGTGCGCTGTGGCGCCTGCTGCCGGTGGCGCTGCCGCTGGCGGCGATCCCGTGGCGGTCGGCCCGTTCGCGCGGGCACGTGCTGCTGGCGCTGTCGGCGGCGCCGGCCTACGCGGCGGCGCTGGGCTCGGCGGGGGAGGGCTGAGGGGTGGAGCTGCTGGAGGCGATCCGCCGGCGACGGACGACGAACGGTGCCCTCCTGCCGGACCCGGTCTCCGCGGAGCACCAGCGGTTGCTGGTGGAGGTGGCCGGGCGGGCCCCCTCGCAGCTGAACAGCCAGCCGTGGCGGTTCGTGCTGGTGGAGTCCCGCGAGACGATCGAGGCGGTCGCCCGCATCAGCGGTGAGAGCATGACCGAGGCGATGAGCAGCGGCACCTTCTTCGAGCGCTACAAGCGGTGGTTCCGCTTCAGCGCCGAGGAGATGGAGCGGGAGCGCTCCGGCATGCTGTTCGACCGGATGCCCGCGCCGCTGCGGCCGTTCACCTCGCAGGTGTTCACCCGGCGGGGCCAGCGGGTGATCAACGCCCTGCGCGTGCCGCAGACGCTGGGGGAGGAGAACCGCCGGCTGGTGGCCGGTGCACCGCTGCTCATGGGTGTCCTGCTGGACCGCTCGGAGTACCGCCCGGGGGAGCTGTCGGCGTTCTACTCGCTGTTCAGCATGGGGGCGGCGATGGAGAACGTCTGGCTGACCACGACCGAGCTGGGGCTGGGCATCCAGTTCGTGTCGTTCCCCATGGAGGTCCCGGGTGCGTGGGAGCGGATCGGGGCCCTGCTGGGGGTCCCGGACGACCTGGAGCTGATGGCGGTGTACCGGATCGGGTACCTGCCGCCGGAGCAGCGCAGACCGGCGATCGACTGGTCGAGCAGCCAACGCAAGCTGGTGTCGCAGTATGTCTTCCGGGAGCGGTGCGACACGCCGCAGACCGGCTGGGACGGGACTGCTGCCTCACCGGGGTGAGCGCCCTGGCGGAAGCCGCCGTGGCCCGGGCCGCTCGGATGAGCGGCCCGGGCCACGGGGCGGTCGGTCCGGTCGGTCAGGACCGGGGCAGGGTGAAGGTGGCGACCAGCTCGTTCAGCTCCGCGGCCGCCGCCGAGACCTCGCCGGCGGTCTGAGCGGTCTGGTTCGCCCCGGCCGTGGTCTGGTCCGCCGCCTGCGCGATGCCGGAGATGTTCACCGCGATCTCCTTGCTGCCGGTGGAGACCTCACCCACGTTGCGCACCATCTCGGCGGTGGTGGCGGACTGCTCCTCCACCGCCGCGGCGATGGTGGCCTGCAGCCCGTCGATGCGCGCGATGACCTCGGCGATGCCACCGATCGCGCTGGCCGCGGCCGAAGCGTCGGTCTGGGTGGCGTTGACGCGCTGCACGATCTCCTCGGTGGCCCGCGCCGTCTGCTGCGCCAGCTCCTTGACCTCCCCGGCCACCACGGCGAAGCCCTTGCCCATCTCCCCGGCGCGGGCCGCCTCGATGGTGGCGTTCAGCGCCAGCAGGTTCGTCTGCTCCGCGATGGAGGTGATGAGCTTGACCACCTCACCGATCTCCCGGCTGGAGGCGCCCAGCCGCTCCAGGATCGCCGAGGCGTCGGTGGCGCTGGAAACGGCCGCGGAGGCCACCGAGGTCGCCTCGGCGGTGGAGGAGGCGATCTCGCGGATCGCCGAGCTCATCTCGTCGCCGGCGGTGGCCACGGTGGAGATGGAGGCGGAGATCTCCTCGGTGGCGGCGGAGACGACCTGCGACTGCGAGGCGGACTGCACCGCGCCGGAGCTGAGCTGGGTGGCCACCGCCGAGAGTTCCTCGCTGGAGGCCGCCAGCGTGGTCGAGGCGCCCGAGATGCGGCGGATCGTGCCGGTCAAGGTGTCCATGGTGGTGTCCAGCGCACCGGCGAGCCGGCCGACCTCGTCCTTGGCGGTGTAGCCGACGCGGGCGTCCAGGCGGCCGCCGGCCAGGCCCTGCACCACGGTCAGGGTGCGCGCCAGCGGGCGGGCGATGGAGCGGGCCACAGCCACGGCGACGGCCACGGCCGCGGCCACGGCGATCAGGCCGATGACGATCAGCGTCGTGATCGCGGCGCGGGAATCGGAGGCGCCCTGGGTCGACAGGTCCTCGGCGGCTTGGGCCTCTGCGTCCCGCAGGAGGTTCAGCTGGGCGGTGATCTGCTTGGCGATCGGCGCCGTGGTGCTGTCGCGCTCAGCGACGTAGGCGTCGATGTCCTTGTTCGTCGCGGCGGTGACCAGGATCTCGCGGGAGGTGCGGTACTGCTGCATCAGGTCCTCCACGGCGCTGCGCTCGGCCGCGGCGGCGGCCGGGGAGGTGGCCAGGTACGCCGCCCACGCCTGGTCGTAGACCTCGTCGGTGGCGGTCATGGCCTGCAGTTGCTGAGCGGTCTGCTCAGCGGTGGAGGGCAGCGCGGCGCTGGTGATGTCCAGCCGCAACTGCAGGAAGGAGGCCTTGACCTCCCCGATGCTCTGCACCGAGGCCATCCCGGTGCTGGAGAGCCGCTGCAGGTTGGCCTGCGAGGACTGCAGGCGGGAGATGCCCACACCGACCACGACGGCCAGCAGCAGGCACACGACGCCGAAACCGGCGAAGAGCTTGGAAGCCACGTTCAAGTCACGCAAACGGGAGGACATGCCCGTCCCATCGGCAGGTGGGTGAAGGGTCTTGACCCCGGGGCGGCCGCCGTGCACGCGTGGTGGGCCGGTCCCGGCTGCCGTAGCGTCACCGCGTCCGTGGCTGGTGGCTGGAGAGGGGTGTGTGTCGTGGTGGACCTGCTGGCGTCGGCGGGGATGCGCGTGCTGGACGACGAGGACGAACCGGTCCTGGTGCGGGCGGACGGGCGTCCGGTGGAGACGTGGCGCGAGGACTACCCGTACCCGCAGCGGCTGTCGCGGGAGGAGTACGACCCGCTGAAGCGGTCGCTGCAGATCGAGCTGCTGAAGCTGCAGAAGTGGGTGAAGGCCTCGGGCGAGCGCCTGGTGGTGCTGTGCGAGGGGCGTGACGCGGCGGGCAAGGGCGGCACGATCAAGCGGTTCACCGAGCACCTGAACCCGCGGGGCGCACGGGTGGTGGCGCTGGAGAAGCCCTCGGAGCGCGAGTCGTCGCAGTGGTACTTCCAGCGGTACGTGCCGCACCTGCCGGCGGCGGGGGAGATCGTGCTGTTCGACCGCTCCTGGTACTCCCGGGCGGGGGTGGAGCGCGTGATGGGGTTCGCGTCGCCGGAGGAGTACGAGCGGTTCATGCACCAGGTCCCGCTGTTCGAGCGGATGCTGGTGGACGACGGGATCCACCTGGTGAAGTTCTGGTTCTCGGTGACGCGGGCCGAGCAGCGCACCCGGTTCGCGATCCGGCAGATCGACCCGGTGCGGCAGTGGAAGCTCAGCCCGATGGACCTGGCGAGCCTGGACAAGTGGGACGACTACACGGCGGCGAAGGAGGCGATGTTCGAGCGGACGGACACCTCGTTCGCGCCGTGGACGGTGGTGCGCACGAACGACAAGAAGCGGGCGCGGCTGGAGGCGATGCGGGTGGTGCTGAGCCGGTTCGACTACGACGGCAAGGACGCCTCGGTGGTGGGGCAGCCGGACCCGGCGCTGGTGGTGGGGGCGCGTTCGATCCTGGAGCCGGACCGGCGGCCCGCGCCGGCGCAGGACTGACGGGGGCCCGCGAGCGCCTCGGTGCCGTCGGAGCACACCGCGTCACCGGTGGGCACGGGTCGACCGTGCGGGTGCAGGTGGGTGGGTGCACCGCACCCGGGTGCGACGGGGCCTTCCTGACCGCGGCGCGGCCGACGAGCCTGGGAGGCATGAACGGACACACCGGACGGAAGATCGTGCTCGTCACCGGCGCGAGCAGCGGGATCGGGGCTGCCACGGCGGAGCGGCTCGCCGCGGACGGGCACCACGTCGTCGTCGGCGCACGGCGCCGCGAGCGCCTGGACGAACTGGTCGGGCGCGTCAGCGCGGCGGGCGGTTCCGCGCAGGCGGTGGACCTCGACGTGACCGACTCGAGCGGCCACCGCGCGGTGGTGGACGCCGTGGTGGCTGAGCACGGCCGGCTCGACGTGCTCGTGGCCAACGCGGGGGTCATGCCGCTCTCGCGCCTGGACGCGGGGCGGGTGGAGGAGTGGCGGTGGATGGTCGACGTCAACGTGCTCGGTCTGCTGCACGGCATCGCGGCGGTCCTGCCGCACTTCACGTGTCGCGGTGCGGGTCACCTGGTGACGATGGCCTCCATCGGCGCTCACGAGGTTCCCGCCACGAGCGCGGTGTACTCGGGCACGAAGTTCGCGGCCTGGGCGATCACGGAGGGGTTGCGGGTGGAGTCACCGGCGGGCATCCGCGTGACGACCATCTGTCCGGGGGTCACGACCAGTGAGCTGGCCGACTCCATCACGGACCCGCTCGCGCGGGAGGCGATGGTGGCTTACCGCGCGAACGCCATCCCGGCCTCGAGCATCGCCGCCGCTGTCGGCTTCGCGGTCGAGCAGCCCGCCGAGGTCGACGTGAACGAGGTCATCGTGCGCCCGGCGGCGCAGCGGTGAGCGCGCACCTCGGGCTGTGGTGCACCGCGGACGGGCGCCACGTCGAGGCGCGCGGCACGCTCCGAGTCACACCTGCCCGCCCGTGCCGTGGCCGGGGGTCCTCGGGAAGCGGTCGGCGGTCGCTGCCAGGGCGCCGAGCAGCTGCAGGGCGTCGGAGTCGGTGCTGCCGGGAGCGGCGTGGTAGACCACGAGCTGCTGGCCGGGGACCGCGCGCACGTCGAAGGTGTGCACCTGCAGGGTCAGCTCACCCACGGCCGGGTGCAGGAGCGTCTTGGACTGCAGGCGCTTGCCGCGCGCTTCGTGCCGTTGCCACAGGCGGCGGAAGTCGGCACTGCGCTGCAGCAGCGCGTGCATGACCTCGGTGGTGCGTCGGTGCTCGGGATCCGCCTGGTGCGCCAGGCGGAAGCCCGCGACGCTGTCGGCGGCGATCGCGTCCCAGTCGGCGTACAGCTCGCGTGTGGCGGGGACCAGGAAGACGAGCTCCAGCAGGTTGCGCGTCTCGGTCAGGCCCTCGAGGAGCGCTTCGGCGAGGCGGTTGGCGGCCAGGACGTCGTGCGCCCGGTCGAAGATGAGCGCCGGGTGGTCCGGCCAGGACTGCAGCAGTTGCTGCAGCCGGGGGTCGACGGGTTCGTCGGTGCCGGTGGCTGGCGAGCGCGGCGCCAGCCCAGCAGCGCGGAACAGGTGCAGCCGGCCGTCGTCGTCCAGGCGCAGCGCACCGGCCAGCGCGTGCAGCACCGCGGCGGAGGGGTGGCGTTCGCGCCCCTGTTCCAGGCGGACGTAGTAGTCGACGCTGATGCCGGCGAGGGAGGCGACCTCCTCGCGGCGCAGACCCGCGACCCGGCGCCGCCCGGTGCTCGTCACACCCACCTCGTCGGGGCGCACCTGGGAACGTCGAGCACGCAGGAAACCGGCCAGGGGAGGGGGAGCGCTCACGGCGGTGAGCCTAGGGGGGTGCGTGCTGCCCTCGCCTGGGTGCGCTGCACCCAGGAACGCCGAGGTGGTTGCGTTCTTCTTCTGGACCACCACCACCGGGGGTGTCGATGATCCGGGTGGCCGAGATCCTGGCAGCCCTGTCGCTGACCACCGACGTCGCCGCCGGCATGGAGTTCGAGAAGGGGTTGCGCACCTGCGCGGTCGCCGTGGAGTTCGCCACGTCGGTGCTGCAGGTGGACACCGCGGCGGCGCGCTGTGTCTTCGAGACCTCGCTGCTGCGCTCCATCGGGTGCACGTCCTTCGCGCCCGAGCTCGCGGAGCTCTTCGGCGACGACGTCGCCGTGCAGGCGGTCCTGAAGACGCTGGACCCCGACGCGCGCACCGGCGCCCGGGGGTCCTCCGCGACACTGGCCGGCAGCGTGCTCGCGGCCATGCCCACCACCGGCGTGCAAGCCGTGCGCAACGGCTGCGAGACGAGCCGCTCGCTGGGGGCCGAGCTCGGCCTGCTGCCCGCGTCGATCACCGCGCTGGACGACGTCTACGAGCGCTGGGACGGGCGCGGCGTCCCCACCGGCCGTCGCGGGGAGGAGCTGTCGCTGGTCGCGCGAATCGTCCACACCGCCGAGCAGGCCGTCCTGGCCCACGCCGCAGGCGGTGCCCCGGCAGCCGTGGCGGAACTCCGGCGACGGGCCGGCGAGCACCTGGACCCCGCGCTCGCGCAGTCCTTCGCGGCTGCGGCCCCGACCGTGCTGGCACCGCTGCGCGAGGTCGACGCCTTCACGGCGGTCTTGGCCGCCGAACCGCACCCGCACACCACCGTGCCGTTCGCCTCGGTCGAACGCCTGTGCGCCGTGCTCGCGCGCGTCGTCGACCTCAAGAGCCGCTGGTTGCTCGGCCACAGCGAGGACGTCGCCGCAGTGGCCGGCGCGGCGGGAGAAGCGCTCGGGTTCGACCGGGTGGCGCTGACGGAGGTGCGCTGCGCCGCGCTGGTGCACGACCTCGGCAGGGTGGGCGTCTCCAGCGCCGTGTGGGACCTGCCCGGCCCGTTGAGCGTGGCGCAGGTCGAGAGGGTGCGCATGCACACGTACTGGACCCAGCGGGTGCTGGCACGGGTCCCCGCGCTGGCCCCGCTCGCCGTGACGGCGGCCTCGCACCACGAGCGGCTGAACGGTTCCGGGTACCACGGCGCGATCCCCTCGGCAGGCTTGCCGCTGCCCGCTCGCCTGCTCGCGGCGGCCGACGTCTTCGCCGCGCTGACCGAGCCCAGGGCCCACCGCGCCGCGCTCAGCGCCCCGGCCGCCGCGCAGGTGCTGGTCGGCCAGGCCGCCGACGGGCTGCTCGACCGCGAGGCGGTCGCCGCGATCACCTGCGCGGCAGGTGGGCCGGTAGCGCCCGTGGACCTGCCCGCCGGACTGAGCCGGCGCGAGGTCGAGGTCCTGCGCCTGGCCGCCCGCGGGCTGAGCAACCGCGAGATCGGGCAGGCGCTGTCGATCTCCCCGCGCACCGCGGGGCACCACCTGACGCACATCTACGACAAGACCGGCCGGCGCACGCGGGCGGGGATCGCGGTGTTCGCGATGCAGCACCACCTGCTGCGGTAGGTCGATCGACCGATGCCGGCCGGCGCCGGTGCCCGGCAGGTTCGTCCTCGAACACCCCGCCCACGTCGAAGGAGCACCACCGTGCAGCACCAGGCACCCACCACCGGTTCCCCAGCACTGGTTTCACCGTCGCTGGTTCCACCGCCGCCGCCACGCGCGCGTCCGTCGTCGAGGAGCTGTACGCCGCGTTGGCCCGCGGGGACGTGCAGGCACTGGTGGACGCGCTGAGCGAAGACATCGCCTGGACCGTCGCCGCCGGCCTGCCCTACGCCGGCACCTACGTGGGGCGCCCGGCGGTGCTCGACGTCTTCGCCCGCTACGGCGCCGAGTGGGACGACCTGTCCGTCGTGCCCGCGCAGGTCCTCGCCGTCGACGACGTCGTCATCGCGTTCGGCGACTACCACGCCTGGGGCCGCGTCAGCGCTCGCCCGATGAGCGCGAGGTTCGCCCACGTGTGGCGCTTCGACGGCGGGAAACCCGTGGCGTTCGAGACGATCGCCGACACGGCCACGATGATCGCCGCGCTGGGCGATGCGGGGGCGGGTCCCGGCCGGTCGGGCGCCGAGCCGGGAACCGCACCAGTGCGTGCGAACTAGTCGATCCGTCGACGAGTCGGTGCCGTCGATGAGTTCGCGCGGGTGGGGGAGCGGGACGCGAGGTGTTCGCGCCGACGCGGTGCTCGGGGATCGCCCTGCGCGCCAGCGCCCCCAGCGCCCCGTGACGCTCCACCCTCCCTCGTCCATCCCCGTCACCCCTCGAACCGTCCGAGCGAACGAACAGGAGACCTCCGCGTGCCCAGTCGCAGCGACTCCCACCCGTCCCCGACGGTGCCCTCGGCACCCCGGGAGGCGGACACCGCTTTCAGCACCGACGTGCTCGTGGTGGGCACCGGCCCGGCCGGCGCCACCACCGCACTGCTCCTGGCCACCTACGGGACCGCCGTCACCGTCATCAGCCGGTACTCGCGCCCGGCCACCAGCCCCCGCGCCCACGTCACCAACCAGCGCACCATGGAGGTCATGCGCGACATGGGCCTGGAGGGCCGGATCGCTCAGGACGCGACCGGCTGGAGCGAGATCGGCACCCAGAGCGTCATGACGAGCTTGACCGGGGAGGAACTCGGGCGCATCCAGGGCTTGGGAGCGCCCCTGCCCGGTCGCAGCGACCCCGACCCCGAGTACTCCCGCACCAGCCCCTGCCCGGTCCTGGACATCCCCCAGCCGCTGCTGGAACCCATCGTCCTCGACGCCGCCCAGGCGCGCGGTGCCCTCGTCCGCTTCGACACCGAGTACCTCTCCCACCGGCAGGACAGCGACGGCGTCCACGTCCGGTTGCGCGACCGGCTGACCGGGGCAGAGCACACGGTGCGCGCCCGCTACCTGGTCGGTGCGGACGGAGCCCGCAGCCGGGTCGCGGCCGACCTGCGACTGCCCTTCCACGGACCGGGAGCCGTGGCCGGGGCCCTGAGCATCGTCTTCGAGGCCGACCTCACCGAGCACGTCGCCCACCGTCCCTCCAACCTGTACTGGATGGTCCAGCCGGGCGCGGACCACCACGGCGTCGGACTGGGCGTCCTGCGGATGATCGAGCCGTGGACCCGGTGGATGCTGATGTGGGGGTACGACCTCGCCGTCACCCGCCGAACAACGGCCTCGGGTCCAACACCGGCATCGGTGACGCCTACAACCTGGCGTGGAAGCTGCACCTGGCCTGCGCCGGTCTCGCCGGCCCGGGCCTGCTCACCTCCTACGACGCCGAACGCGCACCGATCGCGGCCCAGGTCGTGCGCCGGGCCAACACCAGCATCGCCGAGACGGGGCGCATCATCACCGCTCTGGGCGTGGACGACTCCACGGACGAGGCGGCGTGGCAGCAGCAGTTGCGACTGCGCTCCTCTCCCTGCCCGCGTGGAGAAGCCCTGCGCGAGAACGTGCGTGAAGCGATCGCCGGCATGGCCCACCAGCTGCAGGCTCACGGCGTGGAGATGAACCAGCGCTACGACCCCGCCACCTCCAGCGCGGTCCTCGACGACGGAACCGCCTACCCGCCGTTCACCCGCGACCCCGAGCTCTTCGCCGCTCCCACGACGCATCCCGGCGCCAAGGTTCCGCACGTGTGGGTGACCCGTGGGCAACGGCCGGTCTCCACCCTCGACCTGCTCGGTGGGGGAGCCTTCACCGTCGTGACCGGCACCGACGGTGGGGTGTGGGCCCACGCTGCGCAGGAGTTGCGCGAGCGCACCGGGGTCCCGATCCGCACGGTCGTCATCGGGCCCGGCCGCCACGTCGAGGACTCCTGGGGGTACTGGGCGGAGGACTCCTGGGGGTACTGGGCGGCGAGCAGCGAGATCGACGACGGCGGTGTCCTGCTGGTGCGCCCCGACATGCACGTCGCCGCGCGGTCGCACCACACCGCCGCGGATCGGGCCAGCGCCCACCGTTGGCTCAGCGCCGCGCTGGAGCAAGTGCTCGCCCAGCCCCTCAGGACCGTGGTCCGGGTGCCGGCGCGGTCGGCTGCGACGGACTGAGCACGGCACCTACGACGAACCGGCCCCTCGGCATCGTCGTGGGTCGGCGGTGGCGTTTCCGGGAGCAGCGTGGCGGCGGTGAGCGGGATCGGCGTGGTCCGTTGCCGGCGCCGACGAACTCGGCGGCCCGGGGGTCGACCAGCCACAGGGGGAGCGGGTCGTCCGGGGCGGTGTTCTCGATGACGATGTGACGGAGCCGGTCGATGTCGAAGGCGTATCGCCACAGGGCCGCGGCGGCGTGGAGGTGCACCACGAGGTGGTCGACCACCGCCATCGCCGCGTCCGGATCGCCGTTGCGGTGAGCGCGGTCGCTGACGTGGGCCAGCAGGGCGGTGATCAGCCCGCCGGGTTCACGGTGGACGGCGGCCAAGCACCGGAACGGCCTCACCGGGACGCGACGACTGTTGTCCGTTCTCAGTACTGCCCTTGTCGAAGATCACGGGGACTTCGGCGGCGACTCCGGCGGCAGCCTGGTGGGGGAGCGGCGCCCGGCCGACCGGCCGCCAGGGTCATGAGCCTGCGCAGTGAGCGTGTGTCCGGGAAAGACCGGACCCGGCGCCTGATCAGCACCGAGGTGGATCACTGGCTTGCTGTACCCGCGCTGGGGCCAGATGTGTGATCATCAGGGCCCAGTCGGGTGCTTGTCCAGGACGGGGCGCTGCAGCGGCAGGTGGACCTGACCGGCGCCGGTGGGTACGAGTAGTTGCCGGTGTAGCCCGTGCGTGTTGCGCAGGTCTTGCTTCTCCAGTGCGGCGTCCAGAGCGGCCCAAGCACCTCCGACATCGTCGGTGTGCGGGTAGGTCGCGATGGCACCTCTCGAGGGGCCTAGTGGTCAGCTCGGGAAGTTCCTGATCATGCTGCGGCCTGCCAGGTGAAGCGGACGGGCCGGCGAGTCTGGCTCCGTTCGCGAGCCCAGGCTTGCACGGCCCGGTCGCACTCATCCGTGGTGGT